>VAZZ01000351.1 GCA_005884715.1 Alphaproteobacteria bacterium
TCATTCGCCATCTTCATCATCCTCATCATGAACCGGCGCCACTTCGCCGCTGCCCCGGATCAATGCCTGGACATGCACGGCAACCGAAGCAGCCAGCGCCCGGATGTCATAGCCGCCTTCAAGCACCGAGACAACGCGGCCTTCCGCATGCTTGTCGGCAAGATCCATGACATTGAGGGTGGCCCAGACGAAATCCTCCTCGGTGAGGTTAAGGCCGCCCAGCGGATCATCGCGATGCGCGTCGAAGCCGGCTGAGATGATCACCAGATCGGGGGCGAAGGCATCGAGCGCCGGCAGGATGATATTGCTCATGGCGGTGCGGAACTCGGCTCCGCCATCGCCTTCACGCAAGGGCGCATTGAAGATATTGCCGACTCCGGTTTCCGATGCCGCACCGGTGCCCGGATAGAGCGGCATCTGGTGGGTCGAACCATAGAAGAGATCGCCGTCCGACGAGAAGATCTCCTGCGTGCCATTGCCGTGATGGACGTCGAAATCGACAACCGCAACGCGCTCGGCATCATAATGTACGCGCGCATAAAGTGCGGCGATAGCGGCATTGTTGAACAGGCAGAAGCCCATGGCCCGGCGCGATTCGGCATGATGTCCGGGCGGCCGTATCGCGCAGAAGGCATTGTCCGCCTCGCCGTTGAACACTGCATTGACGGCGGCGACAGCTGCTCCCACCCCACGCAAAGCCGCCTCTAGGGTGCCTGCGGACATGAATGTATCCATGTCGATCTGGGCAAAGCCCTCATCGGGCGAAGCCTCACGGATCTGGTTCAGATAGCCATTGGGATGGGCACGGATGATGTCCTCATCGCGTGCGAGCGGTGCCTGCTTGCGTCTCAACGGCTTGAAATGGGAATGTGAGAGGATTTGGTTGATCGCCTTGATGCGGTCGACCCGCTCAGGATGACCCGGCGGGTTTTCATGGGTAAGGCTCGCATGATGATGCAGCAGCAAAGTCGTCATGATGATTGGCTTAGGAATAAATCAGGTTCGAGGTCAACAGACGGATCATTTTTGTAATGATCGAAATCAGTCACGCCGTGGGCGCCGAGAACGTCATCATCGATGAGGAAATTCCCGCTGTAGCTCACAGGTTTTGTCAGGATGAGGTGAGCGGCATCGGCCACGATCTCAGGTTTACGCGAACGCCGCATCATCTCTTCCCCGCCAAGGATATTGCGGATCGCCGCGGTGGCAATAGTCGTGCGCGGCCATAAGGCATTGACGGCGACGCGGCCGCGAAACTCTTCAGCGAGGCCCAGCGTGACCAAACTCATGGAATATTTCGACATTGTATAAGCAAGATGCGGAGCAAACCATCGGGGATCGAGATTGATCGGTGGCGCC
>VAZZ01000352.1:0-6740 GCA_005884715.1 Alphaproteobacteria bacterium
AACCGCGGCAGCCCCATCGGTCAAGGGCGAGGAGGTGCCGGCGGTGACGCTGCCCTTGGCATCGAAAGCGGGCTTGAGCGCGGCAAGGCCTTGCGCGCTGGTGTCCGGCCTGATGCAGCCATCGGCGTTCACCGTCGCGCCATTGTGCTCGATGGCGACGATCTCCGCCTCGAAGCGTCCGGCCGACCGTGCGGCGGCGGCGCGTTGTTGCGAAGTGATGGCGAAGGCTTCCTGCTGCTCCCGCGCGATCTTATGCGTCGCGGCGACGTTTTCAGCCGTTTCGCCCATCGAGATGTAGGCCTGCGGATAGCGCTCCGTGAGGCCCGGATGCGGCATCGGATTGAAGCCCTGCATCGGCACCCGGCTCATCGACTCGACGCCGGCGCAGATGAACGCCTCGCCCGCGTTCATGGCGATGGCGCCGGCCGCCATATGGATCGCCTGCATCGACGATCCACAGAACCGGTTGACCGTCACGCCAGCGACCGACTGCGGCAATCCGGCCAAGAGCACCACGAGCCGGGCGATATTCAAACCCTGCTCGCCTTCCGGAAAGGCGCAGCCGAGGATGAGATCTTCGATATCGGCAGGATCGATGCCGGTACGCGCGATAAGGCCCTTGACCACTTGTGCAGCCAGTTCGTCGGGGCGCACCTCGCGCAGTGCGCCCTTGCTTGCGGGCGTAAAGGGCGAGCGGACATAACCGGCGATTACAGCTTTCTTCATTGCCTTCCGCTTTCTAGCTACCAGTGGTTTCCATTTGTGCCACAGGCGCAGCTTCGGCCTTGAGATCCTTCTTCGAAATCTTCCCCATCAAGGTGTGCGGCAGGCTGGCGCGGAATTCGATGGGGCGCGGCAGCTCGAAGGGGGCGAGACGCTCGGTGAGGAAGTCGCGCAATTCCGCCGATGTCAGCTTGGCGCCCTCGTGCAGACGCACATAGGCCTTGACGATTTCGCCGCGATGGGGATCGGGGACGCCCAAGACCGCCGCTTCGGCGACGGCCGGATGCGTCGCGATTGCCTCCTCGACCTGGCGCGGATAGACGTTGAAGCCGCTCGACAGAATCAGTTCCTTGATGCGATCGACGATGAACAGGTAACCATCCTCATCGATGTAGCCGACATCACCCGTATGCAGCCGGGCGCCGCGGAAGGCCTCGACATTCTCGGCCGCGCGGTTGGCGTATCCCGCCATCACTTGCGGCCCGCTCACGCAAATTTCGCCGTGCCCGCCGGGACCAAGTAGCTTGTCCGGATCATCGAGCGCCACGATCTCGATCACCGTGCCGGGGAGCGGCAGGCCGACGGAACCGGGCTTGCCGCCGCCTAACGGATTGACCGTGCAGACCGGGCTCGCCTCGCTCAGGCCGTAGCCCTCGATGAGCTTGCATCGGGTGAGCTCCTCGAAGCGCTGTTGCAGGGCGAGTGGAAGCGGCGCGCCACCGGAGATGCAATATTTGAGGCAGGTGAGATCGTGCCTCCCGATATCGCGCTGTTCGACGAGGGCGGAGAACATGGTCGGCACGCCGATGAAGATCGATGGTCTCTCGCGGTCGATGACGTCCAAGACCTCGGCGGCGCGGAAACGCGGCAAGAGGATCATTTCGGCGCCGACCATGAAGCCGAGATTCATCACCGCCGTCATGCCGAAGGAATGGAAGAGCGGCAGCACCGCGACGGACTTCTCGCGGCCCGGCGCGATGCCTGGCGCCCAGAGCGCGAGCTGCACCGCATTGGCGTGAAGATTGGCGTGGGTCAGCGCCGCCCCCTTGGGATGGCCGGTGGTGCCGCCGGTATATTGCAGCACCGCGATGTCGTTCGCCGCGTCGATCGCAGCCATCTGGAACGCGCCATCATTGTCGATCAGGTGCTCGAAGAAGATATGGCTTGAATCTTCGACGACGCTCGCTGTTTCGGCGGATTTAAACAGGCTGTAGAGAAGCTTCTCGGTGAAACCGAGCGCGCCCTTCATCCGGCAGATAATGAGTTTTTCGACCCCTCCCGGGACTTCGACAAGTGCCGCGATCTTGTCGAAGAGAACCTTGACATCGAGGGTGACCGCGATGCGGGCATCAGAGTCGGCGGCCTGCCTTGCGATCTCGTGATGGGCATAGAGCGGATTGATGTTGACCACGGTGCCACCGGCCTTGAGCACGGCAAAATAGCAGATGATGGCATAGGGGCAGTTGGGGAGCACCAAGCCGACCTTGATGCCGCGGCGCACGCCAAGCGCCTGGAAGCACTTCGCGGCCCTGTCGACAAGGCGAGAAACTTCGCGATAGCGGTATTGCCGCTTGCGAAAACTCATGCAGACCCGGCCGGCATGGGCGGCGACCGCCTCGTCGAACAGCGCGGGCAGGGTCTTGGGCTCTATCGCGGCATGCCAGTCGACGTTTTCCGGATATGATTTTTCCCAGGGATAAGGTTGTTTCGGAGGTGGCGGCGCGGGGGCACGGAAACGGCGAAGCCAAGGAGCCATTCTCCGGGTGACGGAAGCCGCGATCTTCGAACCAAGCTTGGCGCGCGGCTGCAACGCGGCAGTGGCATGAATTTGCGGTGTGGCCCATCCGTCAAGGAGCGACATGACCAGGACATGGTGTCTGCGATGTCCTCATGCAAGATGCCGTGGCGCTGCGAGGGAATCATGTGCAGGGATTTCTCCGCCGACCCGATCCGCTCGTGGATGATCCGGGCGCTTTCGGGTTCGGCGATGGGATCGTCCGTCCCATGAACGACGGCCGCCGGGCAGGCGATGTCCGGCAGGCGGCGTTCCAATTCGTCCGCCACCTTGCGAAGTTCGACCAGGCCGCGCACCGGCATATGGCGTGCATGGCGATGTTGAAGCCGAGGTGATGGCGCAACAGCGAGAACGCCCGCACGCACCATTGATACAGGGCTCGTTAATCGCAATTTCGGGGCTGGCGCTCATTCACCTCGACCGTTCGCCCTCAATCGCCGGCACGCCGGCAAGGCTACCATACCTTAATATGATAGGGCGACTGTGCTAAGAGTTCGTTTCCGTAATTTATTGCGTGCCGCTTTTGCAAAAAGGTGACCGATGCCTGCGAGCCAGCCTTTCGGCACCCCCGAGGTGATCAACCAGCCGCCGCCGCTGCCCGATCATAATTTGTTTACCTCCGATCCGGTTCTCACCGCCGCCGTGACGCGGGAGGGGGCCGGTTGGGCAGTGGAGCGCCTCAAGGCCTTCGGCGCCGCGATCGGCGGCGAAGCGGTGGCCGCGCTCGCCGAGGCCGCCAACCGCTACCCCCCCGAACTCAAGGCCTTCGACCGCTTCGGCCAACGCATCGACGAGGTGGTCTATCACCCGGCCTATCACGAGCTGATGCGTCTCGCCAAAACCCACGAAGTCCATTCGATCGCCTGGACCGCGCCCAAGGCCGGAGGCCATTTGGCCCATATGGCGCTCGAATATCTTCTGGTCCAGGCGGAGGCCGGCGTCTGCTGCCCGATCACCATGACCTATGCGGGATATGCGGCGCTGCGCAAGCATGCAGTGGCGGCGTCCTGGCTACCGGGCATCCTCGCGGCGTCCTATGATGCCCGCTTCATCCCGGCGCCCGAGAAGACCGGTCTCACCATCGGCATGGCGATGACTGAAAAACAGGGCGGTTCCGACGTCCGCGCCAATACGACGCGCGCCACCGCCACGGGCGAGGCCGGCTGGTGCGCGCTCAACGGCCACAAATGGTTCTGCTCGGCGCCCATGTCGGATGCCTTCCTCACCTTGGCGCAGACGGCCGCCGGGCTCTCCTGTTTTCTGCTGCCGCGCTGGCTCCCCGACGGCACGCGCAACCGATTTCACATCCAGCGCCTGAAGGACAAGCTCGGCGACCGCTCCAATGCCTCCGCCGAGATCGAATATCACGGGACGTCGGCGCAATTGCTCGGCGAGGAGGGACAGGGCGTGCGCACCATCATCGAGATGGTGCACCATGCGAGGCTCGATACCGCGCTTGCCGCGGCCGGCATGATGCGCGCGGCGGTGGTCCAGGCGGTGCATCACGCGCGCCATCGCAGCGTCTTTCAGAGGCGCCTGGTGGATCAGACGCTGATGCGCAACGTGCTTGCCGATCTCGTGGTCGAATGGGTGGCGGCGACATTGTTGGTGGCGCGCGTCGCGAGGAGCTTCGATGAAGCGGGAAGCGACAAGTCCGCCGCGCAGTTTTCCCGCGTCGGGGTGGCGATTGCCAAATATTGGACCAACAAGCGCTTGACCTCTCATGTCTGCGAGGCGCTTGAATGCATCGGCGGCTCGGGCTATGTGGAGGAATCGGCGATGCCTCGGCTCTATCGCCAGGCGCCGGTCAACGGCATCTGGGAAGGATCGGGCAATGTCATCTGCCTCGACATCTTGCGCTCGATCGAGCGCGAGCCGGCGGCGCTCGAAATGGTATTGGCGGAAATCGCGCAAGCGCGCGGCGGTGACCGGCGGCTCGATCTCGCACTCGAGCGCCTGAAGGACGCTCTCAGCGATCGCGCCGAGCCGCAAACCCGCGCGCGCAGCCTGGTCGGCTCGCTCGCCGTCGCCATGCAGGCATCGCTTTTGCTGCAGCATGCACCGTCCGCCGCCGCCGATGCTTATTGCAGCTCGCGCCTGGCGAGCGACTGGAGCGGCACTTATGGCACGCTGCCGGCCGCCACCGATTTCGCCGCCATCATCGCGCTTGGAACGCTTGCCGAGTAGGTCGGCAAGTCTGGGTCAGTGGAATGCGCGGCGATCGCGCACGGAGCTGGAAATGATGCCAAGCTTTCATGAGCGCGGGCGGGGCCTGGAATGCACGGCCGCTCTGCGCATCATGGGCCATGTCAAGGTCAATATGCGCGCGGATCTCTACATGAATTAGGGGTCTTCGCAGGCGCGGGCCCACGCTATTCACGCATTTCCCAATGGAGGCTCCACGCCATCCTGAGCTAAATCCCGTCGATGAACACTGCCGCGCAAACGCTAGCGGCCAACGGGAAACTGTTCGCCATCGCCCCATGATGGATTGGAGTGACCGGCACTGCCGTTTCTTCCACCGCCGGATGACCCGTCATGCCTTGCTCTACACCGAGATGGTGACGGCGCAAGCGATCCGTCACGGTGACCGCGAACGCCTTATCGGCTTCGATCCTGCCGAGCAGCCGGTCGCCTTGCAGATCGGCGGCAGCAATCCCAAGCTTCTCGCCGAGGCTGCGAGATGGGGCGAGGATTTCGGCTATTGCGAGATCAATCTCAATGTCGGCTGTCCATCCGATCGCGTGCAGGAGGGTCGCTTCGGCGCCTGCCTCATGGCTGAGCCCGATCTCGTCGCCGAAGGTGTCGCGGCCATGCGGCGGGCTGTCTCCGTACCCGTCACGGTCAAGTGCCGCATCGGCATCGACGATCAGGATGAGGACGAGGATCTCGATCGCTTCGTACAGAAAGTGGCGACGACCGGCTGCTCGACCTTCGTCATCCACGCGCGCAAGGCCTGGCTCGAAGGCTTGTCGCCGAGAGAGGACCGCGAGGTTCCGCCGGGACCCTGAGTGCCACTCGCTCAAACGTGCGAACAACTCCTGCCGCCTCGAGCAAAACAGAGTGTCGTTGATGTCGACGTCAGACCGGCAGCCGTTCTGCTTTCGCAGGCTCTTGTCGAATGCGGATGCGGGGACGAAACGGCGCAGGAAACCGACCTGGCGCGCCATTTTTCCCGCCGCATAGCGCCTCCTCGGAACGGATTCGGTCGCTGCTTTCAAAACCGTCGTGGCTACGACTTCGGAAGCATCGCCTGTTTCGATCGCTTTCCGCAGGATCACATTCATGCCAGCGCGCGCAGAGTCATAGATACCAAGCAACCGATCCGGCTTGGCGAGATTCTCTTCGAATGACGTTCGGGTATAGGCGGGCTCGACTAGCACGACGCGAATTCCAAATGTGCGCAGCTCGTGATCAAGCGATTCGGAATAGCCTTCAACGGCATGTTTGGTCGACGAATAAAGTGCGGAGTAGGGAGCTGGGATGAAACCCAGCACCGAACTCAAATTAACGATTCTGCCCTTCCCTTGGCGTCGCATCGTCGGCAACACCGCGTTGGTCACGCGGAGAACGCCGAACACGTTCACGTCGAACAGCGCCTGAGCCTGGGCGGTGGAGGACTCCTCCGCGCCACCGAGCAGGCCAATGCCGGCATTGTTGACAAGCAGGTCGATGCGCCCGGCCTCGGCCAGCACGTCATCGACCAGTTTCGCCACGGACGCGCCATCGGTCACGTCGCAGGTCAGCATGGTAACGCCGTCGGATCGTTCAGCGGCCGCGCGACGGCTGGTCCCGAACACACGAAAGCCGGCGTTCTGCAGTGTTTTGGCCGTTGCCAGATCAATTCTGCCTTCTGGGAACATCTCAACGCGCTCACTGGGGAGTTCGATGAACCGGGTCGGTTCGTGGCCTTTCCAGGCTATGAATGGTCCGGCAACACGGCGGTCGGCGGAGATCACAATGTCTTCTTTCGGAACGAAGGGCGCCGGATTCGCCGCTCCTCTCATGCCCTCTTGAACGATAGTCGGGATATCGATGGGGATGCGAGAGATCTCAACGCCCTCTATGCGGCGCTTTCGGACGAGGATTGTGTGCTCTACGCCCATGTCGGTGGACGTTACGCCGATATCGCCTATGCCGATGATCCGCGTTTGGAAACGGCACTGGAGCTCCATTCGGACTGGGGCTCATTTGAGTGGCTGCTGATAGACAGCTTCAGGCT
>VAZZ01000352.1:6760-8788 GCA_005884715.1 Alphaproteobacteria bacterium
CTTCCTTGCCGATAGGCTCGACCGTGACGCCATTTTCGAGGCGATGCGCCGGAGACACCACTATGGGACGACAGGAAGCCGTATTCACGTCGATCTGCGCGTTCGGCTCGACACTCCCGGCACCCTGTTCCTGCGCGACCCCCGCGCTGAGCCGGATGCGGCGTCGCTCGCCGTGAATGAAGTAAAGATGGGCGACATCGTGCAGACCGACGCAACGTCGGTGAAGCTCCTGGTCGAAATCGCCGCTCCCGCTCCCATCCATAAGGTGACGCTGCACAATGGCGCCCAGCTGATCGAGACGCTTCGCCCCTTTGGCGATAGCGAGCTGGGCGAGCGGTTTCGCGTCACCTGGGCCGGTGCGGAATATCGCGGACGCGGACGCGAAACGACATGGAACGGTCGCGCGCGCTTTCACGGGCGGCGGATTCTGCGCTTTGAGAAATTCAATGCCTGGAATCGGGAACGCCTGTTTGAACAACGTGGCAGCGACACTGTAATATGGGAGTCGATTACGACCGGCAACTTCGTGGGCTTCGATGTCTGGCTCGCCGGAGACGACGGTGAAATCGAGATCACCACGAACCATGGCAACCTGTCGGCAGCCTTGAGCGAGATCGGCTGCGAGGAATGTACCTTGAATGCTGGTGGACTCGAGCGGCGACTTGATATCTGCCGGCTCCCGGAGGAAAACCGGCACCGCGCCTTTGAATTTTCCCGCGAGATCGAGCTGAACGAGGTTGGCGACAATCCCTTATGGATTTCGGCAACCACCGAGGACGGTCATTGTCTCTGGACAAGCCCGGTCTACCTCATCGAAGCTCGACGGTGATTTCTCATGACTTCTTGCGCGTTTTTCGTGCAGTCGTTGTAGTCTCACGCACCGATAAGGCGAACAGCGGTTCATCTGGTCTTGGTCGGGGGGATTGGCGGTAGCGGGCCTCCGCTACCATCGTTCACCGACGCGGCTATGCGCATCATGCGCAAGCAACCCTACGACGAGTACGAAGCGCACAAGGCCGAGCACAAGGCGCTTCTCGACGACATCCGCGACATCTTGGATAACGCCGAAGCGGCGGCGAACTACGAGCCCGCGCTTTCCGAGACAGTGCGCGACTGGTTCGTCAACCACTTCAAAACCAAGGACGCCCGTCTGCACAAGAAAGTTGGGAGTCTGACGCGCCAACATCACTCTGCCGGAATTGCCCGACGCGTGGATAACAGCCACCGGCAGGTGGCCTCTATAGCTGCCGGCACTGCTCCGGGCTGAAGGCGTCGACCGCGATGGCGGCGTCCTGGGCCGCCGATGCCTGACGCAGGAGTTGGGCTTCGCCGGCATCGAGGATTCCGAGGGCCAGGGCCTGGTCGATCGGATTCGCGTCCGGCTCCTGGGCAAGGTGGCCGGCCCGTCTTGCGGAGGCGAGCTTCTCGGCGGCGGGGCGGGTCGATAGGGTGAGTGCCAAGGCGGCTTCGAGCTGACCCAGTCCCGGTTCGCCGCCGCCGGGGATGAAGATCTTGCCGGTCAGACGCTTGCGCATCTCGCCGTCGTCGAGGACCGCCTTCGCGATTTCGGCGCCGAGCGCGTCGCTCGGAAGCGTGTGCCGCGTTCCCAAAGGAAAGACAAGGGCGCGCAATTTCCAGGCGACGAGGCGGTTCGGCAGATTGTCGATGACACCCCGCAGCGACCGCTCGACATTGTAGAGCGCCAGGTCGCAGGACCAGCGCAGCAACGGCAGATCGGTCGTGGGCGATCCTTCATCATGGAAGCGCTTGATTGCCGCCGAGGCAAGATACATCCAGGCCAGCGCATCGGCGAGGCGGCCGCTGATCTTCTCGCGCCGCTTGAGGCCGCCGCCGAGGGTTGCCAGCGCCGCATCCGTTATGAGCGCGAAGGCGCAGGAATAGCGTGTCAGGCGGCGGCAATAGATCGACGAGGCTCCCTCAACCGGCACCCGAGCCAGCCGCGCGCCGGTCAGCGCCAGGGCGAACGAGCGCCAGGCGTTGCGCGCCATGAAACCGAGGTGCCGGAGA
>VAZZ01000043.1 GCA_005884715.1 Alphaproteobacteria bacterium
TGTTTCGAGAGCGTTCAATATCCGCTCGATATCGGCGAGGTACTTTTTATGGAGTTTCTCCAGCACGCGAAGGCGATTTTCCGCTTCGGTGGTTTCGGACCCGGTCGCGAAGAGTGTCGCTACGACGATTCTTTGGCGGTCAATTTGGTCTTGGCCGAGTTTGGCCCTTCGTTTGGCTGCCTCCAGTCGAGCTATCCAAAGAGTGGGTACCATGTGACGACGCTACCGCGCCTCCTGCGCAGCTGGGACCGACATACCCCCTTACCCGGGAGCAAATACAGAACCATCAGCGCCCGATGAAAGTTCCCCCGAAAAACCGCCGCCGGGACCACGCCCCGGAGGGAACCCGCGCTCGAACTGCGTGTTTAAGAGAATTCACCAGACACCCGCTTGAGGGAGAATAGCCATGTCGTGCGATATTCGAGAACCGTATGTGCTCCAAGCGATGGGTAAGGCCTGTGCGCAAGTCATTGCCAGCAAAGGCTATCTTGCTCAGACTGACCGGGATTACATCGCCGATCAGATTGTGACCGGCGCAATTGCTGGAGAAACCAGTGTCGAAAGACTCGTGGCCTTGGCAGTCGTCGATCTCGACCGCAGCTACTAGAAGAAAAGAACCCGCCGGCGGGGCCAGGCGGGTCATCCCGCTGGCCAATGAGGGCCCCACTGGCCTCAAGTGAGGATACAACTGGCGCTATGATTCGTCCGGCGCATCGGATTGACTATGGGCGGCGCACCAACACGACCCCCCGGTAGTGAAACAGCGCCCCTGAGAGCCCTGCGGCGCGAGCCTTGGGGCTCTCTCGCTTCCTGGCAGCAGAGGGGGAATTATTCAACCAGTCTTACGACCTGGACTGCAGGAATGTCGCGCATGCCGTATTTGCTGCAGTCCTTGGCGACATTGGCATTGCCCGACCATTCGACGGTCAGACCGACAACTTGAGTACAGCCATCGGCTCCCGAGAAATTCCCGAGAAATTGAATGGTTTGGCTTGCGAAATAGATGGCTCCGGTAAGCTGGGAGGACGCGGTCCCATTAAAGTTGTTCTTAGTGGCACCGCTATCGGATCGATCGCCGAAGAACAAAATACCGGCGTAAGTCCCGCTTGTTGGTGCGCTTAGTTTGACCGTCGCATTGCCGTTCATGCTGACTCGCGCGCCGCCCGTTAGATAGATTGTCACGCCCGATCCAGCAATATTGGCGTTTGTGTTGATCTTGAAGTTTCCCCCCGGCACCACGTAAAGCCCCGGCGCAAGTGTTTTCGTTCCAGCTAATGTCATGCCGCCGCAGTACGTTCCCGGCTGCAAGGTCGAACCGCTCGTGCTGTTGCAAGTGCCGGCCGCAGAGGGTTGAGGCAGATCGGCATAAGGATCCCCCACGGGGGGTACTTGCGTGTTGGCGGATTTGCAGCCCACTAAAGTGGTGCCGCTGCCCAGACTGACCCACTGTCACCGCATCTGAAGCGAGGGAATTGGCCATGATGCTGCAGTCTTTGAATTTGCTGGTCGAACTCCCGGAAAACAATGCGGCTTTCGAGGCGGATTTGCTCAGTGCCAGAATGCAGGCGCTGCCAGCATCCTGGTAGGTGGCGACAGCCCGCGCCCTGACAATGACAGGTGTCTGGATGAACAGCGAAGAAAAGAACCGCGGTTCCGTGTCCTGAAGTATCACTTCGACGGATCTGGTCGTTTTGTGCGTGCCGGAAAGAGGCGGTGAATTGACTGTCGCTACGCCGTTGGCTTGCACAAAGCCATTGGAAGTACCGATAGCCACGGCAGCATCATATATTTTTGCTTTGGATGAGCCCGATCGCTTTTCAACCGCGCCGGCATATGCGGAGGCATCAGCCGCTGCCTGGAGTTGCAAATCTTTGTAGTACCAGAACGACGTCTCGACACCGAATGCAGCGCCCCCTGCAACTACCGGCATGAGTACGCCCAGTGTTACTGCGATACTTCCGCTGTCGTCTCTCAGCAGCCATCGTAGGCTTTTGATTAGGGAAAATTTGCTGGTCATGCTTCTATCGCTTTGCAGTGTGTGTGAACGGCACTATTTCCACTATTGATTGAATTATGCGTTCGCCCGATTGTTACAATTTTATGATTCTGGGCCGGCGCTTCGCAGTCGGATAGTTGCGGTGACCCAGACGCCTCGGGTTGGCCCTTCAACCCCTGGAAAGTGCGTCTAGAAGTGTAAATGGGTCCAAATTCCTCCTAGTCTCCCCAATACATTTATGTTCTTGGATCTTTTCTCTGGTAGGTTTGTCCCGGAACTATTTTTCGCCGTGGACGTTTCCAGCCGCGCTTGATCGCGGACGAAGACCGCGGACAGCGTATATTCGGGCAAGTATCATGGCCAAGACCAGTCAGCGTGCCGTCAGCGTTTGGGGCAGATCTCAAACCGTCACCGTCAACAGAATATCGAAATCTGTCTGGATCGTCGTCGGCGATTATCAAGGCGACAGAATTGAGATGCAGGGGTCAAGCCAGCTGTCGGCCCTTTCGCGTTGGCAAGAAGCTGCCCGAGGTAAGGAGACCTTCAACAAGGGGGTTGCTTAAAACGAGTTGCCGGATTTTTTGAGCGCGGTCGTCATCGTTCAAGAGTGCGTGGCTCCGTCACCTGCTCAGTCCCGGGAACAAAGAAAGCGCTGCAACGTTCGCCCTACGGAAGTTATTCATGTTCAACGATACAAAATTTCGCGCAGCAGCGCTCATAAGGCCGGGTATGGAGGTTATAACCTCTGACGGAAAGCGGGCGGGTTATGTGGTCAGCGTGAACACAGGTGAGATCATTACGCGATCACCGGAGCGCCACATCGCGCTTGAATGGGTTCGGCGGGTCGAGGATGACGTCTATTTGGGTCTCCGGGCGCAGCAACTCATGTGGGAATGACAGAGCCGACCTCAAGGCGATTTGCCGACGCGCTTGTCGAAACAATGCGCAAATTCTTTGCGGAATCCGCCAGCGGCGCAAGCGTCCCCTGGACGATGGTAAAACGTCAGATCTCTTCTACCTTCATTCGGCGATGAACAAATGTCCGATCGCGTAAGATGGATACGCAGCTATGTTGTGCATGCTACAAAGTCGCGACGACGGTCGTTGTGCGCAGCGACGCGGCCAAAGATCAGGCGGCGGCCTGATAAAGACGGGGCCGCCGGCGGACCCAGTTCGACGGCGGGTTTCTAATAGAGCCTAGGCGGCCCGATATTGTTCGTCGCTGACTTTTTCCATCCAGTCGACCGGACTGCCATTGAGCGCCTCCTGCATGGCGATATGGGTCATTGAAGTCGAAGGCGCCGCGCCATGCCAATGCTTCTCGCCGGCCGGAAACCACACGACATCGCCCGGCCGGATTTCTTCGACGGGTGCACCCCAGCGCTGCGCGAGCCCAAGGCCGGCCGTGACGATCAGCGTCTGGCCGAGCGGATGCGTATGCCATGCGGTACGCGCACCCGGCTCGAAGGTGACGCTCGCGCATCGAATTCGCGCCGGCTCCGGGGCATCGAATACCGGATCGATGCGCACTGTTCCGGTGAAATACTCCGCCGGTCCCTTGCGGGACGGCTGCGAGCCGCTTCTTTTGATTTCCATAGGTTTCCTCACTCATTGATGCCGCAACAAAATCTTTGAGCACTCGACCTCGCGCGCCGACGCGATGCATTGATAGGCCCGCCGGCGCACTTTGGCCACCGCCCGGCGGTTTCTGATTGTTGCTCCTGACAGCTTCTGACATCTGCCCATTCTATGGAACCTCATGGAACATTCTGTATGCGGAACATGGATCGGATTGTAAGCGCCCTGCATCTGGGCGCCCGCCCCGCCGTCAATACAGCCTATGTCGGCCTGCGCAAGCGCGGCTATATCGTGTTGCGCGATTCTTCCAGGATCCCCCTCTATTGGGTGAACGGCAATCCGCTGAACACCTATCAGCTCATGGCGTTCGCGGTGATGCGCGGCATTCGCCTGAAGAGGCGTTAGCGAGCCTGGATTTGCCAGCCCTCGAAATTTCAGACGGCCACAGCCATATGATGTGATATCATCGGACCATCCAGGAGCACCATGATGAAAGCCGTTATGGACAAGCACATCGTCGCCGAGAGCGATGATATCGTCGAAGCGCATGGCTATTCTTATTTTCCGCCGTCTTCCGTCAGGCTCGACTGGCTCAAGAAAGGGCCGAAAACGGCGTCGGATCTCGAATGTCCGCATGGCGTTCAATTCTACGATCTGGTGATCGATGGCAAGCGCCATGAGCGCGCCGCGTGGTGCTATGAAAAGCCGCAACCGGCAATGCGCCATGTCGGCGGGCGGTTCGGCTTCTGGGGCGATGTCAAGCTCGTCTAAGCGTCACGTTTTATCGAACGGTTGAGGGCGGCCGCTTTGGCGGCTAGGATGGGCGGAATTTCGCCACGGCCCGCATCTCGAGAAGCACGACCGTGTCGAGGCCGGTGACTTCATCTATATTCCCGCCGGCGCGCCGCATCAGCCGTTCAATCCCACCAATCAGGTAGCGAAGGCGCTGATCGCGCGCACCGACCCCAATGAGCAGGAAAGCATCGTGCTGTTGAAGTGATCTCGCTCAGGCCAGCGGTCTTTCCCTCGTCTTTCCACAATTCCGCCAAGGTATGGCCCTTTCGTCAACTTGGCATGGCGCCTTGCTAAAAGTTGTATCAAGCTATCACTCTACCGGAAATAGTGGGGAACTTCCCCCCTTCCATGGGCGTTTCCGGTGGCGTCACAATTTCGAGAAGGGATCAGGATCATGAAAAATTGGGTCATTTCTGCCGGCGCAATCGCCCTCGCCACCGCTCTCTTGGCCGCTGGCCCGGCTGAGGCCAGGAGCGGGATCAAGGTTGGCGCGCTCAACTGCAGGGTAGCGGCCGGGGTCGGGATGATCCTCGGATCGTCCAAGAGGATTGCCTGCCGTTTTCATCCGGCCGGCGGCGGGCGGGTTGAGCACTATACGGGCTCGATCAGCCGTCTTGGCGTCGACATCGGCTTCACCAGTAAGAGCTATATGACCTGGGCGGTCTTCGCCGGCGGCAAGACCAGGCCAGGCGCGCTTGCTGGTTCCTATGGCGGAGCTTCGGCCGAAGCCACGGTCGGTGTGGGCCTTGGCGCCAATGTGCTTGTCGGCGGCTTCAAGAAGACGATTGCGCTGCAGCCGCTCAGCGTCCAGGGCCAGCAAGGCCTCGATATCGCGGCGGGCATAGCCGGCCTCAGTTTGCACTATACGGGCCGGTGAGATCCGACCACCTCCTCCCGCTACCAATACGCATGGAGCTTTTTCCGGCTCCATGCGTATAATCGGCGTCCATCATCTGACGGGAGGACCTAAGCGTGCGCGCATTTCCGGGTAAACTGGGTAAACTTGGACTTTCGCTTCTGTTCTTCTGGTTTCTCATTTCCGCAGCGCAAGCCGGATGCAAGGACGCGCCAAGCCCCTCCGTCGACTGGTCCGGCTGCAACAAACAACTCCTGCAACTCGACGGCAGCGATCTTTCATCGGCCAATCTCGAAGGCGCCTTCCTCTCCGGCACCGGTTTCTCATCGGTCAAACTCATCAATGCCAATCTGCAGCTGAGCGAACTGGTGCGTACATCGTTCAAGGGTGCCGATCTCTCCGGCGCCAATCTCGAGAAGAGCCTGTCGAGCCGCGCTGATTTTGCCGGCGCCATGCTCAAGGGCGCGCGCCTCGTCAAAGCCGAATTCCTGCGGGTGACCTTCGATGGCGCCGATCTTACGGGCGCCGATCTTTCCGACGGCGAATTCTCGCGCAACAGTTTCAACAAGGCCAATCTCGCGGGCGCCAATCTCGCAGGCGCCATGCTGCAACGCGCCACTTTCCTCGATGCCAATCTGGCCGGCGCTTCCTTCAAGCATACCTATGTCTACTGGGCGCGCTTCGCTGGCGTCGACCTCAGCCAGGCCAAGGACCTCACCCAGGCGCAAATCAACATGGCCTGCGGCGACGCCCAGACGAAATTGCCGGCCGGCCTGACAGCACCGACGCAATGGCCATGCACCGACTGAAGGAACGTTAAGACCGGGATACTGCCTGCATGTCAGGGAAAATTACAAAAGACCATTCGCCTTGGCATGCGCATTGAGCGAAATCTGCGGGCGCGCCCCCACATGCGAAATCACCTCCGCCGCAGCCAGGGCACCCAGCCTTGCACATTGGGCCAACGGCAAATCGCGCGTGAAGCCATAGAGGAAGCCCGAGGCGAAAAGATCGCCGGCGCCTGTCAGATCGATCACTTGCGCGACCGGATGCGCCTCGACGACATGAATCTCATCGCCCTTGACGATGACGCATCCGGCTTCCGAGCGTGTCAGCGCCGCGATTGAGCAATCCTTGCGCACGCGCTGCAACGCTTCGTCGAAGTCATCGATCTGATAAAGCGACTTGATCTCCTTCTCATTGGCAAAGACGATGTCGATATCGCTCCTGATCAGATCGAGGAAACTGTCGCGGTGACGATCGACGCAGAAGGAATCGGAGAGGGTGATGGAAACCAAGCGGCCCGCGTCCCGCGCGATGCGCGCCGCTTTCTTGAAGGCTTCCTTGGCGAGCGGCGGATCCCATAAATAGCCCTCGAGATAAATCACCTGGGCCGCCGCAACGACGGCTTCATCGATGTCGCCGGGCGCCAGATGGATGCAGGCGCCCAGAAACGTATTCATTGTTCGCTCGCCATCGGGCGTGATGAGAATGAGGGAGCTCGCGGTAGCCGGCCCCGATGAGGCATGAGGGGTGGCGAAATGGACGCCCGCCGTCTGCGTGTCGTGCGTGAAGACCTTGCCCAGCCTGTCGGCCTTCACCTTGCCGATGAACGCCACGCTGCCGCCAAAGGAGGCAATGCCGACGGCGGTATTTGCACCCGAGCCGCCGGAAATCTGAGTCGAGGGGCCCATGTCCTCGAAGAGTTGAGCCGATTGCTTCTCGGAAACCAGGCGCATCATGCCCTTGGTGACATTGTGGCGCGAAAGGAAGGTTTCCTCGACGCGCGAAAAGACATCGACAATGGCATTGCCGATGGCGAGTACATCGAAAGTCGGCTTGGTCATGATTTCCTATGGAAGGCTGGAAGCAAAGGGAAAAGGAGGCCCTACAGGATCGGCCTTGCCCTCGCAAGCCGGGGCCATTACCTGATAGGCGCGATGATCAATGCAGCCTTTAGCGCCCTGGCCGACGTACTTTCTCCCGATTTCCGCAGCGTGCTGTTCAAGGCGGTGGGGCTTGCGGTCGCCCTCCTCATCGCCGTCATTGCCGGCACGGTGTTTCTGCTCGATATGCTGAAGCTCGCCCCCTGGGGCTGGGGCAACAATATCATCGAAGTGGCGGCCGGCCTCGGCATGACAGTGCTGGCCTTCTTCATGATCCCACCCGTCACGGCGCTATTCGCCGGGCTCTATCTCGACCACATTGCCGGGCTCGTCGAGCGCAAGCACTATCCCGACGATGCGCCCGGGCGCGAATTGCCGACCGGGCGTGCGATCCTGCTTGGCCTGCAATTCGGCTTGCTCGTCTTCGCCGTCAATCTCGCCGTCCTGCCGATGGTCCTGTTCGGCATCGGCGCAATCGTGCTGGTTCTCGTCAATGCCTATCTCATCAGCCGCGAATATTTCGAGATGGCAGCGATGCGCCATATGCCGGTGGAAGAAGCGCGGCTGTTCAGGAAGGAGAATTCACCGCAGGTCCTCGCCGCCGGATTCATCCCGGCACTGCTTGCCCTCATCCCGTTCGTCAATCTTGTCGTGCCCTTGTTCTCGACCAGCTATTTCGTCCACATCTTCAAGAGGATGAAACGGTCTTCGGCGTGAACAGGCACAGATCCGCGATGAGGCAGCGCGGGCATTCAGGCTTGCGCGCTTTACAGACATAGCGGCCGTGCAGGATTAGCCAGTGATGGGCATGGCGTTTATATTCAGGCGGCACGGCTTTTTCGAGCTTGAGTTCTACTTCCAGCGGCGTCTTGCCGGGCGCCAGTCCCGTGCGGTTGCTGACACGAAACAGATGCGTATCGACGGCAATCGTCGGCTCGCCAAAGGCGATATTGAGCACCACATTGGCGGTCTTGCGGCCGACGCCCGGCAATGCCTCGAGCGCCGAGCGGTCGTCCGGCACCTCGCCGCCATGTTTCTCGATCAGGATTTTCGACAGGCCGATCACATTCTTCGCCTTCATCCGGTAGAGACCGATGGTGCGGATGTAGGAGGTCAGCTCGGTTTCGCCGAGTTCGACCATCTTCTGCGGCGTGTCGGCAACCTTGAACAAGGGACCGGTGGCGCGGTTGACGCCGCTATCGGTTGCCTGGGCGGAAAGCACGACGGCCACCAGGAGCGTATAGGGATTCACATAATCGAGTTCGCCCTCGGGAGCGGGATCTGCCTTTTCGAACCGGCGAAACATCTCAGCGATCTGACCCGGCTTGAGCCGCCTCGGCGCCATGATTCTGTCCTCAAGTTTGGATGACCAGAGCCCAGCTTGGAGCTAAGATCAAGCGATGGACTCATCCCAAAACTTCCGCGCCACCTTGCGGCCCTATCGTTCGCTCAGCCGGAAAGGCTTCGTGATCCTCATGGCAGTGCTGATCGGCCTCAATTTTGCGGCCGGTACCGCCTTCTATCTCCTCGGCGCCTGGCCCATCGCCCCCTTTCTCGGCCTCGATGTCGCCCTTGTCTGGTGGGCGTTCCGGAAAAGTTATTCCGAGGCGCTGAAGGAAGAGCGGATCGAAGTGACGGAGCACGAACTCGTGCTCAGGCGCTTCGACCATGACAAGCAGCGCGAGGAACTGCATTTCACCCGCGGATGGGTCCAGGTCGAGCTCGAAGAGGACAGAGCGCGCGAATTGATCGGCGGCCTTTATTTGCGTTTCAGGGGCGAGCGCACCGAAATTGGCCGGTTTCTTGGCGCCCATGAGCGCCAGGCTTTCGCCGGACTGTTGCGCGGGGCACTGGCAAAACCCCATATTTAGAATAAGTTAGGATAAGCAAGAATCGGGTGGTTTTGGCACTGTGAGCTTCTTAGATTCTGCCCATGACACAGATCGAAACCCTCTCCACCCCGGCCTCCGATTATGAAATCGTGAAGAAGACGCTCGCCTTCATTCACGAGAACTGGCGCGAGCAGCCCTCACTCGAAGCGATCGCCGAACGGGCCGAGCTCAGCCCGACACATCTGCAGCGGCTGTTCACTCGCTGGGCGGGCCTGAGTCCCAAAGCATTCCTGCAAGCGGTGACGCTTGATCATGCGCGCAGCCTTCTACGCGATTCAGCCTCGATCCTCGATACCGCCTATGAGGTGGGTCTGTCGGGGCCGGGCCGGCTGCATGATCTCTTCGTGACGCATGAGGGCATGACGCCCGGCTCCTACAAGTTGGGCGGCAAGGGCCTCACCTTGCGCTTCGGTTTCCATGATTGCCCCTTCGGCCGGGCGCTGGTGATGATCACCGATCAGGGCCTCGCCGGTCTCGCCTTCGCCGATGACGGGCAGGAAAAGGACACGCTTCTCGACATGCAGTCGCGCTGGCCGGGAGCTGCCTATATCGAG
>VAZZ01000353.1 GCA_005884715.1 Alphaproteobacteria bacterium
GGCGTGTGGTTCTCCGGCAATGAATATCCCTTCCTGTCCTGGATGAGCCAGCTCGGCATCCCGACCACCGGCGGCGCTGATGGCGTCACTGTGCTGAAGCAGGGCTTCAATGTCGATCCGCTTCTGCAGAAGCAGGCCGACTGCATCTCGACCATGACCTACAATGAATATTGGCAGGTGATCGAGGCGGGCGTGAAGCCGGAAGACCTGGTCGTGTTCAAATATGAGGACCAGGGTGTGGCGACGCTCGAGGATGGACTTTACGTTCTCGAAGACAAGCTCAAGGACCCAGCCTTCGTCACCACCATGGCGAAATTCGTCAAGGCATCGATGAAGGGCTGGGACTGGGCGCGCGAGCATCCCGATGACGCGGCCAAGATCGTGCTCGACAACGACGCGACGGGTGCCCAGACCGAAGGTCACCAGAAGACAATGATGCAGAAAATCAACAAGCTCACCGAGGGTTCGGACGGCACGCTTGACGTCGCCGCCGCCGAACGCACGGTGGACACGCTGATGAAGGGCGGTTCGGATCCGGTCATCTCCAAGAAACCGAAGGGAGCCTGGACATCTGTTGTGACCGACGAAATGAAGAAAATGTAACCCATAGACTTCCCCTCCCCCTTGTGGGGAGGGGTTAGGGGTGGGGGTCTGGTAGTTTCTCCGTAGCACTCGAACAACAAACGGAGAGACCGCCCGACCCCTCCCCAATCCCTTGGAGGTCGACCCTCCCCACAAGGGGGGTAAATAGCAGCGAATTGCGGAGGCTTCTCATGTCCATTCTCATCCGCGGCGGAACGGTGGTGAACCATGATCACTCGCGGCGCGCCGATGTGCTGATCGATGAAGGCCGCATCATCGCGGTAGGTGAGAAGCTCGAGGCGTCCGGCAAGGTCGAAATCGTCGATGCCGGCAGCCTCTATGTGATGCCGGGCGGCATCGATCCCCATACCCATATGGAGCTCATGTTCATGGGTACCGTATCGGCGGATGATTTCGAGTGGGGCACCAAGGCCGCCCTTTCCGGCGGCACGACGATGATCGTCGATTTCTGCATTCCGGCCCCCAAGCAATCGATGCTCGCCGCCTATCAGGACTGGCGGCGTAAGGCAGAGAAGGCGGCCTCTGATTATTCCTTCCATATGGCGGTGACCTGGTGGGACAAGCAGGTCTTCGATGAGATGGAAACGGTGGTGAAGACCTATGGCATCAACACCTTCAAGCATTTCATGGCCTACAAAGGCGCGCTCATGGTCAATGACGAGGAGCTCTATCATTCATTCTCGCGCTGTGCGGGCCTAGGCGCCATGCCGCTGGTGCATGCGGAGAATGGCGATGTCGTCTTCCGCATGCAGGCCGATCTGCTGGCGCAGGGCATTACCGGGCCGGAAGGCCACGCTTATTCGCGCCCGCCCGAAGTCGAGGGCGAAGCCACCAACCGCGCCATCATGATCGCCGACATGGCGGGCTGCCCGCTCTATGTCGTTCATACCTCATGCCGTGACGCGCATGAGGCGATCAAGCGGGCGCGTGAGGCGGGCAAACGCGTCTATGGCGAGCCCCTGATCCAGCATCTCACCCTCGATGAGGATGAATATCGCAATAAGGACTGGGATTATGCGGCGCGCCGCGTGATGTCGCCGCCTTTCCGGCCGAAGAAGCACCAGGACTCGCTATGGGCCGGCCTGCAATCGGGCTCGCTGCAAGTGGTGGCGACCGATCACTGCTCCTTCACCACCGAGCAGAAGCGCATGGGAGCGAAGGATTTCACCAAGATCCCCAATGGCACTGGCGGCCTCGAAGATCGCATGCCGGTTCTGTGGACGGCGGGCGTCAATAGCGGCCGGTTGACGAAAGAGGAATTCGTCGCGGTGACTTCGGCCAATATCGCCCGCATCCTCAATATGTATCCCAAGAAGGGCCGCATCGATGTGGGCTCCGATGCCGATATCGTGCTGTGGGATCCGACCCGAACCAAGACGATCTCGGCCAAAGCTCAGGTGAGCCGCATCGACTACAATGTGTTCGAGGGCTATCAAGTGACGGGCCTGCCGGTGACGGTATTGTCGCGCGGGCGGATCGCCTGGAAGGATGGCGATCTCAGGGCCAAAGCGGGCGACGGCGATTTCATCAGGCGCGATCCCTACCCGGCCGTCCATGTCGCCAACTCGACCTGGCGCGAGACCAACCGACCACGGGCGGTCAGACGGGCGGGGACTGTGACGCCCTGATCTTGCGTCCCAATCCCGGGAAGCGCGCTATGGCTTGGCGGCGGCTTCGAGGAGAACGCAGTTCGCCGCCGCAGGTTCTTTGGCGCATACACCGCTCGCCACGAGGTCGTCAGCCGGCGTGACGTCGGTAATCAATCTGGTGGTTCTCACCTCATCACTCGCTAGCATATACATGGATGAGGGTGGTGCGCGGTCGAACAAAGCGAGCAGGGCGTTATCGATCCCCATCCGCTCGAAAAATGCGAGGAGTCTCCGCTTGAGCCGCTTGTCGAGCCTGGTTGAGACATAGCTCTTCACCGGCTTGCGGTCCATGATCTTGCGGCTCAGGACCTTCCGCTTGCCGTTCACGATGCGGTATTTTTCGAAGTAATCGACTTTTTCGCGCGTGATGGTCCGGCTGATCTGATGCACGCCAACCAATGCGCCGATGCTGCGCATGCGCCGTTCACCCGAGGCCAGGATGAATGGGCAGGCTGAGACACAGAAGCCCTGTCCGGGCAAGACAATGCCGCGATAGACGCCATTCTGCTCCTCGGGAAGCCTGCAATCTTTCTGATAGGGCGCACAGCCGCCGAAATAGGTCGAACCGACGGCGACGTCGAGATGGCGGGCGCGGATCATTTCACCAATGATCAAAGCGGCGTCCACATCGCCACCCGGCGAGGAGATGACGATCGGCAGTTGCAGTTTTCGCGCCGCGGCGAGGGCCTTCTTGAATACCGCCGGGCTGTCCGCGGTTATCTGGCCTTCGGCCGAGACCCATTGCGGGCACAGGGGCTCGCAGCTGCCGATGTTGTTGCGCACGATGACGACGCGCATCGGTAGCTCAAAAGCGGGATTGGGCGGCTCCGGCATTTTCCGGGTGGCCGCCTCGACCGAGGCCGCCTGAAGGGCGATAGCGATCGCCGCGGATAGCGCCAGAAGGAGAGATGCAAGGGCTTTCATCACTGTTCCATCACTTTCGATACGATCACGATGCAATTGGCGGCGGTTGGGGTTGCCTGGCATAGCTGATTGTCGACCAGAGTCCGGGCGCTGGCGAGGTCGGTAACAAGCTTTACCGCCATCGCTTCTTTTCCGGTCAGGAAATAGACCGAGAGCGGCTGCGCCTTGGCAAGGAGCGCCATAAAACCATTTTGGACGCCCATCTTGCTCATATGGGCGGTGAGCTTTCGCTGCGAAGACTTGTCGAGATTTGTCGTCGTGTAGCTTTTGACGGGATCGCGTTTCACGATTTTCCGGCCGATCAGCTGCTTCCTGCCGTTCACGACGCGATAGCGCTCCTCATAGAAGACACGTTGGCTGGTTACAGTCGTGCTGAATTGAGTGACGCCGACCATGGCACCGCCGGCCAAACGCTTCTGCCCGCCAGCAAGAATGAACGGGCAGGTCGAGAAGCAGTAAGCGCGCCAAGTCACGGGAACACCCCGATAGACGCCCCGTTGCTGCTCCGGGAGCTTGCAGACCAGGCTTGTCGGCATGCAGCCGTCAAAAAATGTCCAGCCAACGCCCACATCGAGCCGATTGGCGCGAATGATGTCGCCCATTGCGAGGGAGGCATCGACATCGCCACCAACTGAATTGATCAGGACGGGCAGGCGGTCCTTCCCGGCCTGCTTCAGGATTTTCCTGAGCAATGCCGGCGTCTCCTGTGTTATGGCGCCTTCAGCCGAAATCCATTGCGGGCAATTGGGCTCACAACCCTCGACATTGCTGCGCACGATGGCAAAGCGCATCGGCGCGCCGAAGCCGGTGAGCTGAGACTGTTTCGCCATCGCAGCAGCCTCGGCTACACCCGCCATGAGCCCCAGCAGTATGGGGCCGGCGGCGATCAGGACTCGCAAGACCAATGTCGCGATACGCATGGAGCCAACGTGGATTGTCACCCTCGCCACGGACTTTACACGATCTGGCGCCAGTTCAAATACAGTTTTAGCCAATGACGAGATTGAAGCTCACGCTGATGCGTTCCCCCGCAGCCCGGTTGAGGGGAACCTCATGGCGAAGCCAGCTTTCCCACAGGATCAGTGTTCCCGCAGCGGGAACCTCGCTGACATAGGTCCGCAATGGCCGCGGCGCGGAACTTTTGCGTGGCGGGGCCGCCATCATCAAGGCATGGCGAGGGTCCTCGAAGACGATGGGACCGGCACCCAGCGGAGATTTCACATAATAGGTGCCGCTCAGTACGGCGTTGGTGTGGATATGCGAGCTGTGCGAACCACCTTCGGGCAGGACATTGACCCACATCGTGTCGCAAACCGGTTTGCCGCCGCGCAGATCCCAGTGGAGTTCCCGTGCGAAGCGCGCGGCATGGCGCTCGATATGACGCTTGAGACGGGCAAAGGGTGGGGTGCGGGCGGGAAGGTCGGCGAGCGAACCATAGGACGTATAGCCGGCATAGCCATGTTTGGCGCACCAGCGCTGGCCGGGGCGGTCACTCTCGGCGAGGGCGTAGGCGGCCTGTTCGAGATCGTGGTTCAGACGGCCTGCGCCCGCAATGGCGGTCCGGTAGATAAGCGTCGGAAACAGCATCTCGACATGAACGGGGGGCTTTTGCATGGGAATGGGATGCCATGCCAGGCGGGGCGCTGCAATCCGGCCCGTCATCCTAGCGGTGACAAGATAGCTTCTTGGTGGCAATGTCCGATTTCATCGAATTGGATGAAAGGCGGAGGACGGGCATGAGGCGAGGCAGGTGGATGGGCGTGATCGCGGGATCGGCAGTCCTCTTATTGGGAGCTTGTGCGGCGGAAGCCGCCAAATGCGGCAGTACGGGAGCCAATTTCGAAACCTGGAAGGAGACCTTCAGCGCCGAAGCCAAGAACAACGGCATCAAGCCCAGAGCACTCGCCGCCCTGATGGATACGAGCTATTCGGCCGCCACGATCAGGGCCGACCGGGGCCAGCATAGTTTCAAACTGTCGCTTTCGGCCTTCATGGCCAAGCGCGGAGCGCCCGCCATCGTTGCGCGTGGGCGCGTGCTCAAGAGATCCAATGCGGCCCTCTTTGCTTCGATCGAAAGGCATTATGGCGTGCCGCCCGGCCCGCTGCTCGCCATCTGGGGCATGGAGACCGGCTTCGGCAACATAACCGGCAACCAGAATACGCTCTCGGCCGTGGCGACGCTTGCCTATGACTGCCGCAGGACGGAATACTTCACCGAACAGCTCTATGCGGCTCTCGCTCTCATCGACCGGGGCACGCTGTCCGCTTCAGCGCGCGGCGCCATGCATGGCGAAGTCGGCCACACCCAGTTCCTGCCCAAGAATGTCCGGCTCTATGGGGCGGATGGCGATGGCGACGGTCGCATCGATCTCAATTCCAAGGCTGATGCGCTCGCCTCGACCGCCAATTTCCTCAAAGGCCATGGCTGGGTCAGGGGCGAGGGGTACCAGCCGGGACAAACCAATTTCGGCGCGATCCAGGGTTGGAATGCGGCGACCGTCTATCAAAAGGCCATCGCCATCATGGGCAAGCAGATCGATGGATGACAGGCCGCAGAGTGGCGAGCGACTGCCCCATGAGCAGACGTCGCCTTTCTACCGGCCTTTGTGGCGGCGCATCGCCATTACCCTGGGTGTCGCTTTGTGGCTCGGCTTTGAGCTCTATGGCGGCAGCAGCTTGTGGATAGCCATCGCCGGCGCGATGCTCTGCTATGCGGTGTGGATTTTCTTCTTGAGTTGGCCGAAGACGCCTGACAATCCTCCGCAGTAGCTTTAGGGAGGCCGCATGACCGTGAAGAGCAATCTCACCATCAACCCGCAGCGTCTATGGGACGCGCTCATGGAAACCGCGAAATTCGGGGCGACGCCGAAAGGCGGCATTAAGCGGCTCACGGTTTCGGATGAAGATAAAAAAGTACGTGATTGGTTTAAGGCGCAATGCGAGGCGCTGGGCTGCGCGGTATCGGTCGACAGCGTCGGCAACATGTTCGCGCTTCGCCCCGGCCGGAACAACAAGCTTGCGCCGATCGCCATGGGCTCGCATCTCGATACGCAGCCAACCGGCGGCAAGTTCGACGGCGTGCTCGGCGTTCTTGGTGCGCTCGAAGCCATGCGCACAATGATCGATCTCGGCTATGAGACCAATGCGCCCGTCATGATCGTCAATTGGACGAATGAGGAAGGTTCGCGCTTCGCCCCGGCGATGCTGTGTTCGGGCGTCTATGCCGGCGTCTTCACCGAAGATTTCGCCTACGCCAGAGCCGATCGCGACGGGATCACATTCGGCGATGAACTCAAGCGGATCGGCTACAAGGGCAAAGAGCCGGTGGGCTCGCATAAATTCCAGGCGATGTTCGAGCTCCATATCGAACAAGGCCCCATCCTCGAGGCCGAACAGAAAATGGTCGGCGTCGTCACTGGCGTGCAGGGCATGCGCTGGTATGAAGTGACGGTGAACGGCCAGGAGGCGCATACGGGAGCCACGCCCATGCTGCTGCGCAAGAACGCGCTTTTGGGTGCGGCGCGCATGATCGAAGCGATCAACCAGATCGGCCTTGACAACCTGCCAGGCGTTGCCAGCGTCGGTCTAATCGAAAACCGGCCGAACAGCCGCAATGTGGTGCCCGGCGAAGTGTTCTTCACCGTCGATCTTCGCCATCCAGACGAGAGCGTGCTCGACAAGATGGAGAAGGACTATCAGGCGGCGATCCTCAACATCGCGGAAGCCCTCAAGCTCAAGGCCGAGGAAAAGCGGATCTGGAAATCGCCGGCGGTGAAATTTGCCCCCAATCTCATCGACTGCGTGCGCCATGGCGCGGAACAAGCCGGCTTCTCGACCCGCGACATGGCATCAGGTGCCGGCCACGACGCCGCCTATATTGCGCGTGTCGCGCCGACGACGATGATCTTCGTGCCCTGCCTCGGCGGACTTTCGCATAATGAAGAGGAATCGACCACATTCGATGAGTGTGCTGCGGGTGCGCAGGTCCTGCTCAATGCGGTGCTCGAATTCGACCGGCAGTTTGCGTGAAGCGGTTTCAGTGGCCGTGATGTGTGCTGAATTTCACAGCCCGAGACTCAGCACTCACAAGTTTTCCCCTTCTCCCGCGCGGCACGCGTGGGAGAAGGTGCCCGAAGGGCGGATGAGGGCTCTTTGTTCAAGCTCAATCGATATGTCAGATTCATTTTGCTACAAAAATCTTCATCGCCGGCGTGCAGGCAGACAGGAAGAGCCCTCACCCGGCCTTCGGCCACCCTCTCCCATTGCTACGCAACGGGCGAGGGGAAAATTTGCGGAGGTCCAACCGATTGTAGCAATTTTTCTCCAGACAGCGCTGCGCAGGCGGGAGAAGGGGAAGCTTGGAGACAAAGCCAGTGACGTCTGATCTATCGGCGCGAAGCCGCGCGGCGGCGATCCAGATGACCGAGTGGCGCAGCGTCACCGGCACTCAGGGCGAATGCGATTTCCCGCTGCTGCTCAAGACAATGTTGGCGCAGGACCGCTATTTCCACCTCAATCCGTCTCATCTCAGGATCCAGGATCTGGGTGACGGCACGGAGCGCGCCAATCTGCTGGCCCTGGTGAAGGGGCGGGGCCGCAGGACTGTGGTGCTCGCCGGGCATTTCGATACGGTGCCGTTCGATGACTATGCCGAACTTTCGGCGTTTGCCTGCGATCCGGGAGCGCTTGCCCCGATGATCATCGATCGGCTCAAGCGCACAGGAGAAAATCCGGAGGCCCTCGCCGATCTTGAATCGGGCGAATTTCTGCCGGGCCGCGGACTTCTCGACATGAAAGCAGGGATAGCCGCCGGCATCGCGGTGCTGGAAGCCTTTGCGGGCGAAGACCAGCGTGAGGGCAATGTCCTGCTGCTCGTCACGCCCGATGAGGAGGACCGCTCGGCCGGCATGCGGGCCGCAGCCACACTTCTTCCCGAGATTGCCCGTGAAAGCGATCTCGATATCAGGCTCGTCATCAATCTCGATTCGATCGCCGATGACGGGGACGGGTCTTTCGGCCGATCCGTGACGATGGGCTCGATCGGCAAGCTGCTGCTCACCGCGCTGGTGGTGGGGCGCGAGACGCATGCCTGCTATCCCTTTGCCGGCGTCAATGCCAATTATCTCGCCGCCGAGCTCCTGAGCGAATTCGAATGCGCGCCCGAGCTTGCCGAAACAACGGGCCATGAGATCGCCGCCCCGCCAAGCGCCCTTTATGTGAAGGATGTGAAGAGCGGCTACAATGTGACGACGCCGGCGCGCATCTTTCTCTACTGGAACACTCTGCAGCATCGCCGTTCGCCGGCGGAAGTCTTGAGCGTTGCAACAGGCATGGCGCGCGAAGCAATGGAGCGCGCCATGAGCCGCCTCGCGCAGCGGGCCCAGAATGTCAGCCCGCCCCAGCCTTTCCGGCTGGAGAGCGTTGCGGTCATCAGTTTCGCCGAACTCCTCGCCCAGGCCCGCAAGTCGGATCCGGATTTCGACGTCTCCTTCGATCTGCTCAATCGCGAGCTGGCGGAACGGGATGATCTCGATTTCCCGAGCCGGGCGCGCCTCGCCACCGAATTTGTCTGGGCCTCGACCAAGCTGCCGGGACCCGCCGTCATACTGGGCTTCGGCTCGCTTCCCTATCCCGCAGTGACGCTTGGCGATGAAGACCTGGCGGAGCGCATCATGGTCGCGCTCGATGAAGTGGCGGTGGAGAAGGGGACGACCATCTCGCGGATCGGCTACTTTCCCGGCATCTCCGATATGAGCTTTCTCGGCGAGACAACCGGGGATCTCAGTGCCGCGCAGGCCAATACGCCGATCTGGGGCACGAGCTTCTCGTTGCCTGCGTCACCGGCCTATAAAGTGATCAATATCGGTCCTTGGGGACGCGACTATCATCATTGGCTGGAGCGCCTGCATGCTCCTTATGCATTTGACGTCTTGCCTCACCTCATCCTTCGTGCCACCAAGACCGCGCTCGAATAATAAGCAGGAGATACCCAATGGCTTTGAAGAGTATCGGCGCCGGCAACCGCATGAGCGAGGCGGTGATCCACGGCAATATGATCTATCTGTCGGGTTATGTGGCCGACAAGACGGTCGGCAAGTCGGTGAAGGAACAGACCCAGGATATCCTGGCCCAGATCGATGCGACGTTGAAGGAAGCGGGAACCGACAAGACCAAGGTCGTCAAAGCCAATATCTGGCTGACCGACATCAAGACCTGGGGGCAAATGAACGAGGCCTGGGACGCCTGGGTGGTGCCCGGCCAGACACCGGCGCGTGCCACGGTCGAGTCCAAGCTGGCGGGACCCGGCCTCGATGTCGAGATCATGGTTGAAGCCGCGCTCTGATAACCGCCTCCCGCCGGCGAGGGCTTGGTATTTGTAATACAAATAGACATTGAACGTCGGCCGGTTTCAATTTAATGGACAGAGCAGGCAGTCGGCTTGTCCGGTTACGGGCGGGCGCTGCGCAGCATACCAAGGGAGGATAATCATGCTGAATCGCAGACACTTCGTCGTTTCCGTCGCCGGCCTGGCGGCGCTTGCCGCCGCCGGTGGCACGGCCTTTGCCGGGAGCAAAGGGCTCATCGGCATCTCGATGCCGACCAAATCATCGACCCGCTGGATCTCCGATGGAGAGAGCATGGTGAAGGAGTTCACCGCACTCGGCTATGAAGCGGATCTCCAGTATGGCGAGGATGATATTCCGAACCAGCTGGCCCAGATCGAGAACATGGTGACCAAGGGCGCCAAGGTTCTGATCATCGCTGCGATCGACGGATCGACGCTCTCCGACATCCTCAAGAAAGCCAAGGAGAATGGCGTCAAGGTCATTGCCTATGACCGCCTGATCACCAAGACGGGGGATGTGGATTACTATACGACCTTCGACAATTTCGGCGTCGGTGTACTGCAGGCGAAGTCGCTGGTGCAGGGCCTCAAGGAGCGCTTTCCCAATGTGAAGCCGTGGAATATCGAACTGTTCGGCGGTTCGCCGGATGATACCAACGCGTTCTATTTCTACAACGGCGCCATGTCGGTCCTGAAACCGATGATGGATGCAGGCGAGATTTCCGTTGTCTCAGGCCAAATGGGCATGGACAAGGTCGGCACGCTGCGTTGGGATGGTGCTGTCGCTCAAGCCCGCATGGATAACCTGCTGTCGGCGAACTATACCGATAAGAAGGTAAATGGCGTACTGGCGCCCTATGATGGCCTGTCACGCGGCATCATCTCCTCGCTCAAGGGTGTCGGCTATGCGCCCGGGCCCGAGATGCCGGTCGTCACCGGCCAGGACGCTGAACTCGCCTCCGTCAAGGGCATGATGGCAGGCGAGCAATATGCGACCGTGTTCAAGGATACGCGCGAGCTTGCCAAGGTCACGGCCAAAATGGTGGATACGGTGCTCCAGGGCAAAGAGCCCGAGATCAACGATACCAAGACCTATAACAATGAGGTCAAGGTCGTGCCGTCCTTCCTGCTCACGCCCTATGCGGTCGGCAAGGGCGACATCAAGAAGGCGCTCGTCGAGTCCGGCTACTATACGCAAGAGCAGATCGATAATTGAGCTTTTCGCCATGTTGGGGGGCTTCGCGCTTGCGGAGCCCCCTGCTTCTTGTATTAATCAATCAAGTTCCGGGCCAACCGGACGAGCGCAGGATCTAGTGAGGAGGCACGGGTCTGACGCAGCCCATTCTTGAAATGCGCGGCATCACCAAGACATTTCCGGGCGTTAAAGCGCTGACGGATGTGAATCTCGCGATCATGCCGGCCGAAATCCACGCGGTGGTCGGCGAGAACGGTGCCGGCAAATCAACTCTGATGAAGGTGCTGTCCGGCGTCTATCCGCATGGCAGCTATGACGGCGAGATCGTCTTCGACGGTGCGGGGCGGAAATTCGCCACCATTTCCGATAGCGAGACCGCCGGCATCATCATCATCCACCAGGAGCTGGCGCTAGTTCCCTTGCTCTCCATCGCCGAGAATATCTTTCTCGGACATGAGACGGCGAAAAGAGGCGTCATCGACTGGTTCGAGGCCTTCCGCCGCGCAGCCGAGCTCCTCAAGAAGGTTGGCCTCAAGGAACATCCCAACACGCTCATCACCAATCTCGGCACCGGCAAGCAGCAGCTCGTCGAAATCGCCAAGGCGCTCAACAAGAAGGTGAAGCTGCTCATCCTCGATGAGCCGACCTCGAGCCTCAACGAGACCGACTCGAACAAGCTCCTGACGCTGCTCAAGGAATTCAGGGCGCACGGTATTTCCTCGATCCTCATCACCCACAAGCTCAACGAGGTGATGAAAGTCGCCGACCGCATCACCATCCTGCGCGATGGCAGGACGGTCGACACGCTCGACACCTCGACGGCGAAAGTAAGCGAAGACCGTATTATCAAGGCGATGGTCGGCCGTGAGCTGACCGATCTCTATCCGCAGCGCCATGCGAAAATCGGCGAGACGATTCTCGAGGTGAAGGACTGGAACGTCTTTCATCCATTGCATGCCGAGCGCCATCTGATCCGCAATGTGAGATTCAATGTTCGCAAAGGCGAGGTCGTCGGGATTGCCGGGCTGATGGGGGCCGGGAGGACCGAGTTTGCGATGTCGCTGTTCGGCCGCGCCTATGGCCAGAAGATTTCGGGCGAGGTCAAGATCCATGGCCGCAAGGCCGACGTTTCGAGCATCCCCAAGGCGATGGCGGCGGGGCTTGCCTATGTGACCGAGGATCGCAAGACCTACGGCCTCGTTCTCATCGATCACATCAAGCACAATGTGACGCTCGCCAATCTCGATGGCGTTTCCTCGCGCGGTGTGATCGATGATCTCAAGGAACTGGCGGTCGCCAACAAATACCGCAAGGACCTGGCGATCCGCTGCTCGGGCGTATATCAGACGACGGTCAATCTGTCGGGCGGCAACCAGCAGAAGGTCGTGCTGTCGAAATGGCTGTTCTCGGGCACCGATATCCTCATTCTCGATGAACCGACGCGCGGCATCGACGTCGGCGCCAAATACGAGATCTACAGCATCATCAATGCACTCGCCGAGCAGGGCAAAGCGGTGATCGTCATCTCCTCCGAAATGCCGGAGCTTCTCGGCATCTCCGATCGCCTCTATGTGATGAATGAGGGCCGCTTCGTGGCCGAAATGGCGACTGCAGAGGCCACGCAGGAGAAGATCATGCGTGCCATCATGAATTCATGGGAAAAGTGATATGAGTGAAATCACCGTACAGACCGAAGCGAAGCCCGACATCCTGCGTTTCGTCAAGGCCCACATTCGCGATTACGCGCTGCTCCTTTCGCTCCTGGCGATCATGGTGTTCTTCCAGTTCACCACCAGCGGCACGCTGTTCATGCCGGTGAACATGACCAACATCATCCTGCAGAACAGCTATATCGTGATTATGGCGCTCGGCATGCTGCTCATCATCGTGGCGGGCCACATCGATCTTTCGGTCGGCTCGGTATCGGGCTTCATCGGCGCGGTGGCGGCGGTGATGATGGTGAGCTGGAAAATCGATCCGTTCCTGTCGATGTTCGTCTGCCTGGCGCTTGGAGCAACGATCGGCGGTTTGCAGGGCTTTTTCGTCGCCTATCACAAGATACCCGCCTTCATCGTGACGCTCGCCGGCATGCTCATCTTCAAGGGCCTGGCGCTGACCGTGCTGGGCGGCGCATCGGTTGGACCCTTTCCGCGGGAATTTCAGCTCTTGAGCTCGGGCTACATCCCCGATCCCTTCGGCGGCTCGTTCAACATGGTGGCCATGCTGATCGGTGCGATCGTGACCGCTGTCATCATCTATTTCAACTACCGCGAAAGACTGAACCAGCAGGAGCACGGGCTTGCCGAGGAGCCGGACATCATCTTCTATGGCCGCAATCTCCTGATCGCCATCGCTTTCCTCGGCTTCTCGTTCCTGATGGCGCGCTACAAGGGCCTGCCCAATGTGCTGATCGTCATGTTCGCGCTCATCGCACTCTTCGTCTTCATCACGACCAATACGACGGTGGGCCGGCGCATCTATGCCATGGGCGGCAATGAGAAGGCGACGAAGCTTTCCGGCATCAACACCGAGAAGCTGACCTTCCTGATCTTCGTCATCATGGGCGCGCTCGCGGCACTCGCCGGCCTTATCTTCGCGGCAAGACTCAATGTGGCGACGCCCAAGGCCGGACTCGGCTTCGAGCTCGATGTGATCGCTGCCTGCTTCATCGGGGGTGCCGCGACGACCGGCGGTGTCGGCAAGGTGATCGGTGCCGTGATCGGCGCCTTCATCATGGGCGTCATGAACAACGGCATGTCGATCATGGGTGTCGGCATCGACTGGCAGCAGGTCATCAAGGGTACGGTGCTGATGCTCGCGGTGTTCCTCGATGTCTATTACAAGAACAAGGCGCGGTAGTCAGAATCATTCCCCCATTACCCCTTCCCGCTGAGGTGCCCGGCGCAGCCGGGCCTCGAAGCGCCCACCAGGATAGAGCGAGTTTGTTTCAGCATGTCCTTCGAGGCTCCCCGGCTCAAGGCCGGGAGAGCACCTCAGGACGAGGGTGGGGTCGACCTAATTGTCCATTATTTTACTGACAAATAGTCAGGCGGTAAATTGACAACGATAGACGGTGATTCCTCGGCATTGGTCGTTCCGCAACCTCCATCCAAGGACCGGATACAGGGATTAACAGGGAATATCAGGGAATTTTCGAAAATAGAATCGCCGACCTAGCAATATCAATGAGTTGACGATCTCGAGCGTGGACGTAACAGGGATTACGGGCGAATTTTTCCCGGCTGAATATTGCCGGTGTTCTGCTTTGTATCGCACGGTTTAGCCGACAATTGCAAGAACCTGGTAGACGGTCGCCCTGAAGTATTTTTGCTTCTAGCTTTGGAACGAAGCTATTTCGGAAGACAACGAGCGGCGTAGTCACCGGTGCAGCGATCTTGCCTCTCGTGCCATCTCATCGGCTTCGTAGTTCCACGACAGAGGCCAGCGGCCAAGTCTCCATCACAGTCGTCTTGATCACAGCGGCTATGCGGGAGACGTCCTCGGCGGCAGTTTCGTGCATGGCTTCAGAGACAACAAGGACGCTGGCGGTCTCATTGCCAACAGCAGAATGGCCGCTCTGCCGATTGGTCCACCTTCTGGCATGCGCTCTCCCAGAAGAATCTGCGAAGATAATCTCACCCGGATCCGGATGTTCGATCTCGCCGGCGAAAGTCTCATAAGTCTCGCTGCCATCGGCCCGCCTAACTTCAAGGTCGCCCGAGATCCGATTCAGGTCGAAGGCGGCAACAGGCACCGCAAAGGCGATGGATATAGAATTGCAGAGATCCGCAAAATGGATGAATGCTCGGAAGAGATTGCTCCTTGCGGAACCGTCGCAAAAGCGCTTCCGAAGCGCAACGATACTGAGTGGGTTTGAGGCCCATCCTGCCGAATGCTCTACGCCATGCTTGGATTTCGGGGAGAGCAGTCTCGCTGACATTTCCCAGACGAACACTTGCGATATCGCAGAAGTGCGCCGTCCAGACTGAGACGTTACCGCTCTTCGTAATTCCATCGATACGGAGCACTCCCGTCGCGAGTTCAGGAAAGTCCAAACGTACTGGATCGGCGTAGATGAACTGCACGACGGTCTCTCTACTCGCAGACAGCTAGGAGCCGATCATTGCAGGCCCAAAGTGTCATCGTCTTGAAGGAAATTGCAGATATGGGTGCTCGACGGGACACCTGAAATTCACCGAAGGCGACAGCGTCCATATGCTCGAACCGGGAGATTGCCCTTTACCATCGGAAGCGGACAAGCCACAGCTGGCCTTCAGCAGTCTGCCTTGCGCCAGTAGCAGGCGTTTTTGCTGCTGGAGTTACTGGCCACGAAGGCGACAAGGACACCACACCTTACCAGCCATACCTGCGACAGTTACGCCATGCCTTTATTGCGAAGCTCCTTTTCGGCTTCAGCGCTTTTGTCGAGATCAAGGCCCATCGCCCGCAGAACTGCTGGGGACTTGCTGAACTGCAAATCACGGTATTCGACGACTTGTATGCGGTTGCCCCAAGGGTCCAGAAAGTCGAGGAATTTCCCTTCCAGCATTTTAGCGCCAGCATCTTTGGCAAGGTCCCGCACGCTGCTCCGGTCATCGACCACAAGTCCGAAGTGGCGGTTTTGGTCTGGAGATTGTTGCCTTCCCCTTATCAGAGCAAGGAACTGGTCGCCCATGTCCAGAAAGGCCATGCCGAGCTTACCATCATCATCCTTGTGGCTACCTCGCAAGTCGAAGGTAAATACTGCCCCGTAGAACGAGAGGGCCTCGTCGACATCTCCGACCTCCAGAGCGATGTGGTTCAAGCCGACAAGGCGAGGTTTAGCGTTGGTCATGGCATTCTCCTTAAAATCGGAACGTAGGTCGGATTCTCAACCCTGTAACTAATCTCTCTGTTCCACATCGGTGAGCAAAGCTCTGGAGTTGCCGAGAAAGGTGCTGACATAGTCCGCCGTCATCTTGCTCGACGGAAGAATGGCTTCAGCCTTGTTGTTGAACATCCCACCGCTGCGCCCCTCGATATCAGGGGATACGAGAAGCGGTGTCGGACGATCCGCATACTTCTCCGGCTTCATTGTCATGAATCCGGCCGCCTGACATGTGACGCAGCGAACTGCGCAGGTCGGGAATCTTCACGCCGGTGGATTCGAGTGCCTTCTGAGCGCGACTGACCATCTTGCGCTCGTTCAGGAAGGAGAACGGCCCGAGCCAGCCCATGACGCGCTCTTCGCGGCCGAGAAAGATGTTGGAGGGGACATCGAGATCATCGGCAAGCGCCAGGTTCTGGAAGACGGCCTCGATCCCGGCTTCGCGCGTCGATCGGACTGCGGAATTCACCCTGTTGTCCAACGAATTGGATCGTGCCGGCGGTTGGCTGCTCGACACCGGTGATCTGGCGCACGAATCAGCAAATGATAGAAAATGATAGAAAACTTTCATCGCTGTTGTGAGGCGCCGGGACCGCATACTATGCTTCGGCCTATGGAGGACCCATGACGGTGCGAAATTACAGTCTCCTCGGTGAGACGGCCCAGGAAGCAATCACGAAAGGGCTCGCGGCGGCGGAATGGTACCACACCGAGCTGTCGCGCAAGGAGATGAAGGCGCTCATGCAGCGGCGCGACGGACCGGCGACCCGCGACACGATTATCTGGCTCGGCGCGATGGTGATTTTTGCAGGTGTCGGCGTCTGGCTGTGGCCGTCCTGGTGGTCGGCACCCTTCTGGCTTGCCTATGGGGTTCTTTATGGCTCGGCTTCCGACTCGCGCTGGCATGAATGCGGTCACGGCACCGCCTTCAGGACCCAATGGATGAACGATGCCGTTTATCAGCTCGCCTGCTTCATGATCATGCGCAATCCGGTTACCTGGCGCTGGAGTCACGCCCGCCACCATACCGACACCTACATCGTCGGACGCGATCCCGAGATCGTGCTCATGCGCCCGCCCGATCTTTTCAGGGCGCTCCTCGGCTTCATCGGCATTCGTGACGCCTGGCTCGCCTTGAAGGAAATGATCGTCAACGCTCTGGGCATCATCAATGCCGAACAGGCGACCTTCATTCCACCTGATGAACAGCCGAAGGTCATCCTGATCGCGCGGATCTGGTCTGCGGTCTATCTCGCAACGATCTTCGCCGCCCTCTACATGCAGTCCATCCTGCCATTCATGGTTATCGGGCTGCCGCGACTTTATGGTGCCTGGCACCATGTGCTGACCGGGTTGCTGCAGCATGGCGGTCTCGCCGACAATGTGACAGACCATCGGCTGAACAGCCGCACCGTATATATGAATCGGCTGAGCCGTTTCCCTATCACGCGCTGCCCGCACTGCACGCGAAGATCAGGCACGACCTGCCGGAAGCGAGCCCGTCGATTTTCGCGGCCTATCGGGAAATGTGGCCCGCGGTGAAGCGGCAATTGCGCTACGAGGATTTCTTCCTGCTGCGTGAATTGCCCCCCACGGCAAAGCCCTATCGCGCCGAGTTGCACGAGCTTGCTGTGGCGAAGATCGCGGCTGAATGAGCCAACATCGGCGAGGGAAGAGCATCATGGGGCGCGCATGCCGGCCCATATCGGCGCCGTCGGAAAGGAGAAGGCAATGAGTCTGTGGGTTGGAGCCTGTATGGTCGACGACATCGATAGCGAAGACGTCATCCGTTTCGATCACAGCGGGAAGGCCTTTGCCATCTACCGCTCACCCGATAACGAATTTTTTGCCACCGATGGCTTGTGCACGCATGAGCAGGTTCATCTTGCCGATGGCCTCGTGATGGACAACATCATCGAATGTCCAAAGCACAATGGTCGTTTCGACTATCGTACCGGCGCCGCAAAGGGCGCGCCCGTATGCGTGAGTCTCAAGACCTATCCGGTCAAGGTGGAAACCGGAAAGGTCTTCATCGACCTGGGCTGAGCCATGGCGCGATGGCGCCAGGTCGACCGGCCAGACACCATTCCCGGCCGATCCCAACGCGTGTTCGGCGACGGCCAGCGCAACAGTCGTCTTTCCGATGCCGCCGGCTCCGACAACCGACACGAGCCGGGTGACTGAATGGATGGCCAGATCGACTTGCGGTCAGCGGCCAGCCATAACCGTGAGAGCCTGGATTCACCCAAAATTAACTATGCGAAAATGTTTTTCGCAGCGGAGGCAATTTTAAGCGCCTTTTCGCCGTCCGGCTGCAATGATCGGCGAATGCGGAATGGCCAATGATGGCAACAATTATGCCACCTTAGATGGGTTTGCCGGTCGGAGACATGATAATTCCTGTTCCTGATACAGAGCAGACTGAGTCCTTTGACAGGGATAGGCTCCGCCGGCTTGATGTTACTGATGACAGGAGCGCCGCGGAGTCTTTCCGCCTGCTGTTCGAGAGCAGCCCGGTTCCGATGTGGGTCGTCGAAAGATCAAGCCTGAAATTCCTTGCCGTCAATGCCGCGGCTGTTGAGCACTACGGCTATAGGCGCGACCAGTTCCTGAATATGACTTCGCTGGACATACGGCCCGCATACGAACGTCAGAGGGCACTCGATGACGCCAGAAATAACTTCACCAAGGACAGTGGCGAAAAGGATTGGATCCATAACAAGGCCGACGGCACGGAAATTCTGGTGAGCAGCTACGCCAGGCCAATCAAATACAGCGGCAAGGATGCGGCGATCGTTTCCGTCTTCGACGTTACTGAACGCCGCAAACAGGACGCGCGTATCAAGTTCATGGCGGAACACGATGCGTTGACTGGCCTTCCTAACCGGCGGCTGTTCCTCGAACTGCTTGAGGACGCGCATCTGCAGAGAAAACAGAACCCCAGCCTTTGGTCGGTCATTCTGGTGGATATCGACGACTTCAAGAATATCAACGACACCCTCGGACATCATATAGGTGACAACCTCATCATTGCGGTGGCCAACAGGCTCGAAGAATACATGGGAGACCGGGGAATTGTTGGCCGCCTGGGTGGCGATGAGTTCGCGGTGCTGCTTCCAATGCTTGTCGATCCCGCAGACGCCCACACCGCTGCGAGCGAACTGGTCAAGGCTTTCACTGATCCCCTCAAGGTCCGCGAATACGAAATTCTGGTTGGGGTGAGTGCCGGGGTGAGTGTCGGCTTGGACGTTTCGATTGACGCTGCCACCATGCTGAAGAACGCCGACCTGGCTCTCTACAAGGCGAAGTCGGATGGCCGTGGCGTCTGCCGGGTTTATGAACCGCACATGTCGCTGCAGATGATCGTACGCCGCGAGATGGAACGGAACCTGCGCCAGGCATTGGCCGAGGATCAATTCGAGATTCACTATCAGCCCTTGTTTGACCTCGCGGCCCGCAAGGAAATTGGCTTTGAGGGTCTGCTGCGCTGGAACCATCCGATCGAAGGCATGATACCGCCTTTAGCTTTTGTCCCCATTGCGGAATCGAGCGGATTGATCGTTCCAATTGGAGTCTGGGTGCTGGAACAATCTTGCACGCTGGCAACTACGCTCCGGGAAGATCTGAAGATTGCGGTGAACATCTCCCCGGCCCAGTTCAAGTCGGGCAAGCTTGTGGAGGCCGTGTCTCAAATCACCGAATCCTGCCTCTTGGAAAGAACATCCGAAACCGTGCAAATCCTGCAAGACCTGAAGGAGCTTGGCGTGTCCATTGCACTGGATGATTTTGGCACCGGCTATTGCGGATTGGGATATCTGGGCAGTTTTCCGTTCGACAAGATCAAGATTGACCGATCCTTCGTCAAGGATGTCGAAACAACGCGCAAGTCCACAGAAATATTTCGGGCGGTCATCAATATTGGCCACAGCCTGGGCTTGGTGACGCTTGCCGAGGGCATCGAAACGAAGGAACAGCTTGAGTTCCTGCATGCCCTGGGCTGCCAGCAGGGTCAGGGTTTCCTGTTCAGTCCGGCAATTCCGGCAGACGAGATCGCCGCGGAGCTGAAGCTCGAAGGGAATTTCTATTCCAACAGATCTGTCGCCTGACGTCCGGCGATCAGTCCGCGATCAGCGCGCCATTGATCGCACCCAATCGAGATGCGGGCGAGCCAATCCGGATGTAGTTCGGCCCACCATACTGGATCGGCAATCAGTTTCTATCCTCGTAGTTGAACCAGAGATAGGCGCCCTTGAGATAAAACGGGCGCAGGAACGGCAAGGGAAAACGCGCCAGCCTTCGCGTCAGGACCGAGGGGAGATCGGCGCGCTCCGGTTTTCCGGCAATGAGATCGGCCAGCGCTGAGCCCGAATAGCTCGCCATGGCGATGCCATTGCCGTGATAGGCAATGGCCGTCCAGACCGACTTCTCCTGATTGAGCGGGCCGACATAGGGGACGAGGTCATAGCTCAGGCAGACGAAGCCGCGCCAGAAATGAGTGATCTCGGCCGCACCGAACACCGGAAACATCTGGTGCAACCTCTCGATCATGTGCTGTTTCATCGGGTCCGCGCCGGCGTCAGATGCATCAGTGCCGCCGCGGCCGCCAAACAGGAAGCGGCCATCGGGCAGAAGCCGGAAATAATGCAGGAGATTGCGGGTGTCGTAGGCCATGAGGCGCTGGGTCCAGCCCTGTTCCTCATGCTCGGCCTTGCTCAGCGGACGCGTCACGATGATATTGGAAAGCGCCGGCATCAGGCGGCCCTGGGCGTAAGGCGAGACATCTTCCGGCGTATAGCCATTGGTGGCGAGGATGACATTGCGCGCGCTGAGCGTCCCGCCGCTCGTCGTCAGGAGGTGACGGCCTGAGCGTTCCTCCCAGCGCGTGACGCGCGATCTGCCATGGATCGGAACGCTGGCCTTGTGGACGGCACGCGCGAGTCCGCGCACATAGTTCAAGGGATGAATACTGAAGCCGGTATCATTGCGGATGCCACCATGGAAGCCCGGCGCCCACAGGCCGCGCGCCTTCAATTGATCGACGCTCAACAGCTCGAGCTTCTCGCCGAAGACGTAGGCCATGATGTAGCGCTTTTCCTCGAGCTCAGCCCAGCGGCTCGGCAAATGCGCCAGCGATATCTCGCCCCCCTGATTGAGCCAGGCATCGATGCCATGCGCGGCACAGAGATCGGCGACCCGCCCGACTGCCTCCTTCATGGTCGCATAGAAATGGCGGGTATCGGCGAGGCCATAGGACTTGATCAGCGAGCTATAGCTCCTCTTATGGCAGCCGATGCAGGAAAAGCCGCCATTGCGGCCGGAAGCACCCCAGCCGGGTTCAGCCGCTTCGAGCACCCGCACATCCATCCCATATTCGCTTCTGAGGCGAAGGGCGGCGGCGAGCCCGGTATAGCCTGCGCCTATGACGGCGACATCGCATTGGACATTGCCGGCCAGGGGAGCGGTGTCGATGCCGAGGGGCTCGGCGGTCGCCTCCCAGTAGCTCGCAACCGGGTGGTCAAAATGAAAGGCATCGCGGTGGGTTGTGCTAGGCATGTGCGCTTGCTTGTTGTCGGGTGGCCTCAACTCGCCTACCACTAGCTCAAGGTCAAGAGAAGCGGATAACCATGAAGGTACTGGTTCTGGGAGCGGGCATCGTCGGGGTGACGACGGCCTATGAATTGAATCGCGACGGGCACGAGGTCACGGTGATCGATCGCGAGAGGCTGCCCGCGTCCTTCACTTCCTATGGCAATGCCGGGCTGTTCGCGCCGGGCCATGCCTATGCCTGGTCGTCGCCGGCAGCGCCCGGCATTCTGCTCCGCTCGCTCTGGCGAAACGACCAGGCCTTGCGCCTGCGTACCACAGCTGATCCCAAATTCTGGAGCTGGATGCGGAAATTCTGGCAGCAATGCACGGCGGAGAAAGCCGCCCTCAATACGCAGCGCAAAGCGCGGCTCTGCGTCTATTCGCTTGGCGTATTTCACCAGACACTGGCGCGCGCCAGGATCGCCTATGACGGGCGCCAGGACGGGCTTCTCTATCTCTACCGCAATCAGAAGGCGCTCGATGGTGCCGCGGCCAAAGCCGATTTGCTGCGCAAGGAAGGCTGTGTCCTCGATGTGCTCGGTCGTGACGCGATTGCGGACAAGGACCCGGCGCTTGGCGAAGTGAAAGAAAAATTCGCCGGCGCGCTTTATGCGCCCCATGATGAGAGCGGCGATTGCCGGTTGTTTGCCCGCAACATGGCGAAGTGGCTCGAGGGCCGGGGCGTCATCTTCAAATTCGGAACGACGGTCACCGGCTTTCAGTTCGCGGGCGATCGCATCGAGGCGGTCAGTACCGACAGGGGCAGGCAGACCGGGGATGCCGTGGTGCTGGCGCTCGGGGTCTATTCACCGCATCTGGCGCAGAAGCTCGGCACCAGGCTGCCGATCTATCCGGTCAAGGGCTATTCGATCACGGCACCTGTTGCGGGGAAAAACAATCCGCCGGGCATCGGCGGCATCGATGAAGAGAATCTCATCGCCTATGCGCCTTATGGCGATCGCGTGCGGGCGACGGCGACAGCCGAGTTCTCAGGCTATGAGCGCACGCATAGTCCTGAAGATTTCCGCGCCATGCTTTCCGTAATGCGCGAGCTTTTTCCCAATGGTGCAAATTGGGAAAAATCAGAATACTGGGCGGGCCTCAGACCCATGACACCGGAAGGCACGCCGATCCTCGGCCAGGGGCGCTACAGGAATCTCTGGTTCAATACCGGCCAGGGACATATGGGCTGGACCATGAGTCACGGCGCTGCGCGCATCACCGCCGATCTTGTTGCCGGAAAAAAACCACAAATTTCGCTCGATGGAATGGCTGACGCAGCGTAATTGTGGAACACATTCTCGCCTCATACGTTCCCTAGGGAACTAAGCATTCAAAAAACAATAATTGAGGGGATAAAATGAAGCGAATTCTCGCTGGTCTCTGGCTGTTTGCCTTTTTTGCTGCGTGCGCCATGCCCGCTAGTGCACAGACAGGCATGGCCTCCTACTATAAATCCGGCAGGCTCACCGCCAATGGCGAAAGATTTAATCCAAATGCATATACTGCCGCACATCGATCGCTCAAATTCGGCACGAAAGTACGCGTCACCAATCTGCGCAACGGGCGCTCGGTGGTTGTGCGCATCAATGATCGCGGGCCGTTCGTCAGCGGTCGTATCATCGATCTAACCTATGGTGCGGCCATGGCTGTCGGCCTGCATGACACTGGTATTGCTCAAGTGCAGGTCGCTGTAGTCAACTAATCAGACTCCTTTTCTTACCAGAAAAGTCATTACAGTTAGCCAAGCATCGAGCCGAAGAATGGTTCCTCGAATTTTCGGTTGCAATTTTTTCATGAAAGTTCCCGCGCCAGTGCATGGATCATGCGCAATGTGTTGACGCTAAATTCGATATTGAGGAAATCCGGCCAGCTCGATAATTTGACCACAACGAGATCCCTCGCCGCATCTATGTAGATGAGCTGTCCGAAGACGCCGCGGCACATGATCGCCTTGGCCGACACATCCTCGATCCAGAACTGATTGCGATAGGCGCCATTGGGCGTGGTCTGCGTATAAGGTTCGCCGAAAAGATTGTGATTGCCGACCTGCGTTGCCCGGATCCAGGCCGCGGGCATGATCTGCCGGCCATTGAACTCACCCTCGCTGAGATGGAGCGCGCCGAAGCGGGCGTAATCGCGCAAGGTCGCATTGAGGCCGCCATCCGCCAGCGCATAGCCGGCACGGTCAACGGTGAAGCAGGCGCTTTCATCCGCCCCCATCGGCTGCCACAGCAATTGCGATACGAGCTCGGGCAGGCGCTTACCGCTGGCGCGTTCCATGCAGAAGGCCAGCACATCGGT
>VAZZ01000354.1 GCA_005884715.1 Alphaproteobacteria bacterium
CGAGGAAGCGATGCGTCCATTCCCACCAATAGATGAATTTGAATTCGGCGAGCGACATGCCCTGATTGACCTGGCTGTATTCCGGGATCAGCTTGTATTTGCCGAAGGCCGCCAGCCAGTCGGCTTCGGTGAGCGGCGGAATGGCGCCGAGAAGCGGCTGCCATTCGGTGATCGACAGGCCGGAATCGGTGAGGCGCGTGGCGCCGCCGACGATCACCATCGTGAAAACAAGAAAGGCCGCAAACCAGAGCCAGGCGCGGATCCATGGATGCGCCTGCTGCTGGCGGTCAAAAGTAGCGTTCATGGCCTAATATTCCGAATTCAAATTTCGCACCCTCGCATGATGACTTTAGAAAGAATCACCTCTCTGAGCACCTTCATGCTGAGGTGCGAACGAAGCGAGCCTCGAAGCATCCCTCAGGACAGAGCGAGTCTGTTGAAGCACACCCTTCGAGGCCGCTTCGCGGCCACCTCAGAGTAAGGTGGTGGGTCGGGTTAAACCCTTCACACACACACTAGCGGCATAGCGCCCAAGCGCCCTGCCCTCAAGGCTCCAAACGCCGCAGGACCTTGCGCCCAAGGGTATAGCCTAATAGGTGATCCGCCATGACCGTTAGGCAGCGCAAATTCATCGGCATGGTCGCCATTGTGGTCTTTCTCATCCTCTATTGCCTCATCGCCATGGCGATCGGCGGCATGGTGGCGGTCGGCCTGCCCATGCCGCTCGAGATTTCGTTCTTCATCGTCGCCGGCATTGCGTGGCTTCCGGTCGTGATGTTTGTCATCCGCTGGATGTCTCGACCTATCGGGGACTAAGCAACAGTTCCCAATATTGGCCGGTGAGCTTGTGGCCGAAGCTCTCATGCTGCTCTTCGCTGACCAGCCTGAAGCCGGCCCTCTCATAGAGACGCCGCGCGGCAGTCAGGTTGTCATTGGTCCACAAAGTGAGACGGCGATAGCCTGCCCTGCGTGCGAAGGCTAAGGCCTCATTGACGAGGCGCCTGCCCACGCCTCTGCCCCGCATATCGGGTTCGACATAAAGCAACCTGAGCTTGGCGGTTTCGGCATCCTCCTCGACGATGAATACCGCGCCCCGGATCCGGGCGCCCTTCTCGGCGACCCAGCAGCAGTCGCGCCCGGCCTTGAACTCTTTGATGAAACGCGCCGTGATATCCGCAACCAGCGCTTCGAATTCTTCATTCCAGCCATATTCCTCGCCATAAAGTGCCGCCTGACGATGAATGATCCAGCCGAAATCGCCGACGCGCGGCGGCCGCAAGATAACCGGTTCGTCGCTCCTAGGCTCCTTGCCCAGCAGTTCTTCTATGACCGACATCGCCCCTATCAGACGCTCGCGATCATCTGGCGCCAGGCCGCCGATCAGGCGCTTCACTGCTTCGGCACTGCTGCGATCGAGCGACCGGAATGCGGCCTCGCCTTTCTTCGACAGAGCGATATTGATCTGGCGGCCGTCATTGGCCGAGCGTTCACGCGTGATGTAATCAGATTTCGCGAATTCCTTGATAATCCTGCTTAAGTGCCCCGGATCTATCCCCAATCCGCTGATCAGATCGCTCGCCGTCGTGACCTTGCGAGCAGCGAGTTCATAAAGTATGCGCGCCTCGGTCAGGCCAAACCGGCTCTTCAGCAGATGCTCGTCGAGAAGGCCAATCCGTTTCGTATAGTTGCGGTTGAAACGCCGAACCGCTGCGACTGCGTTTTCCATGCCGGTGCAGGCTGAGATAGATACTTGACTTTGTCAAGTAACTGAGCCGTCGGAAATGACCCAAAGGATTGCGCGCCGCGAGGCCCGCATCGATGACAACCCACATAGGGAGGCGCGCCCGCAAAAGGCCGTAT
>VAZZ01000049.1:0-18352 GCA_005884715.1 Alphaproteobacteria bacterium
ATATGAAACCTGCCGTGTTCATCCACACGTATCACAAGCAGATGGATCGCGCCGCTCCGCTGGACGCGGTTCCGGGCGACATCCGCAAGACCGCCTGAGCGGACGGACCTCATATGGAGCATCATGCGAAGGAAGCTGCGGTTCAAGCCGAACCGGCGAAGCTTCTTGCCAGGCTGATTACCACCCGCAAGGCGCGGGTGGGCACGATTGGCCTTGGCTATGTCGGCCTCCCGCTGTCCGCGGCGGTCGCGGCGGCAGGGTTTCCTGTCACGGGCTTCGACATTGACCCGGACAAGGTGACAGCCCTCAATGCCGGCTGCTCCTATATCGCTGCCGTCAGCAATGACGACCTCGCAAAGCTCGTGCAGCAAGGCCGGTTCCGCGCCAGCGCGGATTTCTCCGAACTCGGCCAGTCCGACCTCTATTATGTCGAGGAAACGACGCGCACAATCGCCCGGACATTGCGTTCGGGCCAGCTTGTCGTGCTTGAATCCACCACCTATCCCGGTACCACAGATGAGGTGGTCCGCCCGTTGCTCGAGGCGACCGGACGGAAATCGGGTGTGGACTTCTTCCTCGGCTTCTCGCCCGAGCGCGAAGATCCGGGCAACCGGCATTTCGGCACGGCGACGATCCCCAAAGTCATTGCCGGCGATGGCTCAGATGCCCAAGCGCTCATGGCCGCCTTCTATGGTTCGGTCGTGAAACAGATCGTTCCGGTCTCGACCAATGCCACCGCCGAAGCGGTCAAGCTCACCGAGAACATCTTTCGTGCCGTCAATATCGCCCTCGTCAACGAACTCAAGGTCGTCTACGACGCCATGGGCATCGATGTCTGGGAAGTGATCGATGCCGCGAAAACCAAGCCCTTCGGCTTCATGCCTTTCTACCCGGGGCCGGGTCTCGGTGGCCATTGCATCCCGATCGATCCCTTCTACCTCACCTGGAAATCACGCGAATATGAACTGCCGACGCGCTTCATCGAACTCGCTGGCGAGATCAATATGGGGATGCCGCGCTATGTCATCAGCCGTCTGGCGGAAGCGATCGACCGCAGGCTCGGCCTGGCGCCGGGCCGGGCGCGTATTCTCATCATCGGCCTTGCCTACAAGAAGGACGTGCCGGATATCCGCGAAAGCCCATCCTTCAAGCTGATCGAACTGCTCGAGGAACGCGGGAGCAAGGTCGCCTATCATGATCCGCATGTGCCGGAGATCCCGGCCACCCGCGAGCATGCGGCCCTCAAGGGACGCAAATCGCAAGAGCTATCGGAGACGACGCTGGGCACTTACGACGCAGTACTGATCTCGACGGATCACTCTGCTGTCGACTATGAAGCGCTGAGCCGGTCCGCCAGGCTGATCGTTGATACGCGCAATGCCCTCGGCCGCCGGGGTCTCACGGGAGCCCACATCGTCAAGGCATGAGCGCCGCTTTTCACGGACAATAAGGCATTGCCGGTTTTGCGATGTAATGACGCCGAACCGTTCGAATTTGACATGCCGTACCAGTTCTAGCTATGAGGCGGAGTTTTCGTGGGAATGCGCAGTATCCGGAATTTTCCAGCCGGCACTTGATCGCCTGCAATCATCTGAAATCGGGCAATGACGGGCAGTCCTCCTGCCAGTTCCCGTAAAAGTGGGTTATGACGGCTTTAAAGAAAATCATTGCACTCTTGAATGCCAGGCTGAAGCCCGGCGATTCACTGGTCTTCGTCCATGGCAATTTCAATATTCTCCATCCGGGGCATGTTCGCCTGCTGCAGTTTGCCAAATCCAACGGCACATTTCTTCTGGTCGGTGTCACGCCGGACGGAACGGCAGGCACCAGCATCGAAGCCGAGATGCGTCTCGCATCCATTCAGGCCATTGGCATCGTCGATCTTGCCTTCATACTTGAGGACTCCGTCCTCGACGTCATCAAAGCACTGAAGCCGGACGTCCTCGTAAAAGGAAAGGAACACGAATCGAGGCCCAACGCCGAACTCGCCGTTCTCGACTCCTATGGCGGAAGACTGCTTTTCAATTCAGGCGAGATGCGCTTCACGGACCTGGGTGCCATCGACCGGCAATATGCGGCCGCTCCGCCCGAGGGCCACTTCAATCTCGATCCCGCTTTCCTGAAACGGCATGGCTATTCCACGAGCGACGTATTGGCGCTGCTCCACCGGCTGAAGGGCTTGCGCGTCGCGGTGGTCGGCGATCTCATCATCGATGAATATGTGGATTGCGAGCCGCTGGGCATGAGCCAGGAGGACCCGACACTCGTGGTGAGCCCCATCAGCAGCCATATGTTCGTTGGCGGAAGCGGCATCGTGGCGGCACATTGTGCGGGCCTCGGCGCCGATGTCAGTTACATTTCCGTTGCCCATGAGGGACCACTTTGGGATTTTGCCGGGAACAAGCTCACCTCTTACGGCGTCAAGCCGGATCTGTTGAGCGATCGAAGCCGTCCGACCACCCTGAAGAAGAGATATAGGGCAAATAATAAGACCTTGCTGCGCGTGAGCGATCTTCGCCAGTTCGCCATCGAACAGCAATTGCAGGATGCGATTTATGAGAAGGTCAAGGCTCTCTTGCCCAATCTCGACGCTCTGCTTTTCTCAGATTTCAACTATGGTTGTCTGCCGACCGAACTCGTTATGCGCATTGTCGAGCTGTGCAAGAAACACAATGTAAAGCTTGCCGCCGACAGCCAGGCCTCATCGCAGTACTCCGATGTATCGCGTTTCCGCGGCATGGACATCATAACGCCGACCGAGCGCGAGGCGCGCCTCGCGGTCAAGGATTCAGGCAGCGGCCTCGTGGAACTCGCCGAAAAACTCCGGCTTGCGGCCGAAGCGCAGATCGTGCTGGTCACGCTGGGCGCCGAGGGTGTGTTGATCCACGCGCCGCGCTATGATCAGCTGCGCACGGATCGCCTCTCGGCAATGAATCCCCGACCGCAGGACGTCGCCGGCGCCGGCGATTCGCTCTTCAGTTCAGTCACGCTTGGCCTCTGTGCGGGAGCTGACATTTGGCTCTCGAGCTATCTCGCATCTGCCGCGGCGGCTTGTCAGGTCAGCAAGGTCGGCAACACCCCGCTGTCGATCGGCGAGATCGCCGAGGTCCTGTCCTGATGCGGGCGCTTGTCCTGGCGGCCGGTCTTGGGACACGACTTCGTCCCCTCACCGATTCAGTTCCCAAGGCAATGGTTGATATCGCCGGCCGGCCCCTGCTCGACCGCTGGCTTGAGATGCTCCTCGACGGCGGCGTCGAGCGTGTCCTCGTCAATACCCATTATCTCGGATCGGTCATCAGCGCCTATCTGCGGACATCGCCTTGGCACGATCGCGTCGATCTTGTTGACGAGAAAATCCTTCTCGGCACTGGCGGCACGCTCTTGGCCAACCGCGCCTGGTTCGGGCCTGGACCGCTCCTTGTGACCCATGGCGACAACGCCAGTGATCTCGATATCAGCGCTTTCACAAGGGCACATGCCGGCCGTCCCGCCGGCATAATTGCGACGATGGCCTTGTTCCGCACCGACAATCCGCAATCCTGCGGAATCGTCGTCATGGACGGGAACAATGTCATCCGCGAGTTCCATGAAAAGCGACCCAACCCGCCCGGAAATCTTGCCAATGCGGCGGCTTTCATCTTTGAGCCGGAAATCTTCGATTATCTGGCGGAAACCGGCAAGGACGTCATCGATCTGTCGGCCGAAATCATCCCCCGGCTGATCGGGCGGATCCAGGGCTTCGAGATCAAGGGGTATCATCGCGATATTGGCACTCCCGAAAGCCTTGAAATAGCGCGAAAACACTATCGCAAGGCATGACAAAGCATGGGGAAATGGCTAAGCACGTCCGGCATGAGGAATACCCCATGAACATGACGCAGATTGAGCAGATCGCCCGCGAATTGCGCGGGACGGTCATCGAATTGACCCATCAGGCGAAGCCTGCCCATCTGGCTTCCGCTCTGTCCTGCATCGACATTCTCGCGGTGCTTTACTGGTCGGTGCTGAACATCGATCCGGCCAAACCGCTCGCCGAGGATCGCGATCGCTTCATCCTGTCGAAAGGCCACGCAGCCCTCGCTCTCTATTCAGTTCTGGCCAAGCGCGGCTTTTGTTCAAACGAGATCCTGCAGACCTTCAACAATAATGGCGGCAAGCTCGCCGAGCATCCAGGTCCGCAATGCATTCCGGGCGTCGAGGCAGCGACGGGCTCGCTCGGCCATGGTCTTCCCATCGGAAATGGACTGGCGCTTGCTTCGCGCCTCAGTGGCCGCAACAACCGCGTATTTGTTCTCCTCAGTGATGGCGAATGCAATGAAGGCAGCGTCTGGGAAGCCGCCATGTTCGCCGGCAAGCAGAAACTGTCCAATCTCTGCGCCATCGTCGATTTCAACAAATGGCAGGCGACGGGCCGCAGCCAGGAAATCCTCGCTCTCGACCCCTTGCCGGACAAATGGCAGGCCTTCGGCTGGGAAACGGTCCGGCTCGATGGCCATGACGTGCGAAAGCTTGACGCCACCTTGGCCGACATGCCGAGGAGATCCGGCAAGCCGCTCGCGATCATCGCTGACACCATAAAGGGCAAGGGCGTGTCATTCATGGAAGACGACAATAACTGGCACTATCGGGTTCCGACAGCGGAGGAAGTCGTGGCCGCCAAAAGAGAGCTGGGTCTCGTATGAGAAATGCCTTTGCCGATGAAATGACGCGGATTTGCGCAGCCAACCAGAGACCGGTTCTGTTGTCGGGCGACATCGGCAACAAGCTCTTCGACAAGCTCAAGGCGGCCGCACCCGATCAGTTCCTCAATTGCGGTGTTGCCGAGGCCAATATGATCGGCGTGGCGGCGGGCCTTGCCATGTCGGGATTCAGGCCTTTCGCCTATACCATCGTGCCCTTCATCACCACGCGCGTCCTCGAGCAGATCAGGGTCGATCTCTGCTATCACAATGTCCCGGCAACGGTTGTCGGCGTTGGCGGCGGGCTCTCCTATGCCGCGCTCGGTCCCACTCACCATGCCTTGGAAGACATCGCTTTCTTGCGCGTGCTGCCCAACATGTCGGTGCTGTGTCCGGGCGATGCGCTGGAAGTGCGTGCATGTCTCAAAGCAGCCATGCTGCATGATGGTCCTCTTTATATCCGCCTCGGCAAGAAGGGTGAACCGGTAGTGCATCAATCAGAACCGGTGGTCGGCATCGGTGGCAGCCTGACCGTGCGCCGCGGATCCGACTGCACGATCCTGGCGGTGGGAAATCTGCTTCCGGAAGCGATGCGGGCGGCTGAACTGCTGGCCGAGCAGAAGGTCGGCACGACAGTCGTTTCACTCGTTTCGGTAAAGCCGCTCGACGGTGAAATGCTCGAGCGCAATTTCGCCTCGCGCAATCTTGTGGTGAGCCTGGAAGAGCACAGCGTGGCAGGGGGAGCCGGCAGCGCCATCCTCGAATGGATCAGCGATCACAATCCTTCCGCCATGGCGAAGTTCATGCGTATCGCCACCCCCGATGCATTCTATACGCAATCAGGCAAGCAATCTTATGCCCGCCAGCAGCTCGGCCTGGATTCGATCTCCGTCGCCCGGAAAATTGCCGATCGTCTCGGCCGAAAGCTCGCCGCATGAAAACCGCCGCCGCAATCCTGGTAAAGACCGCCGAGCCGCTTGAGCTGTGGGACATCGAGATCCCCAAATTGGGCCCTGGGCAGGTTCTGGTCGAAGTCATATTTTCCGGCGCCTGCCGCACGCAGGTGATGGAAGCAATGGGCATGAAGGGCGAGGACAAATGGCTGCCCCACTGTCTCGGCCACGAAGGGGTGGGCAGCGTCGTTGAAACCGGTCCCGACGTATCGCGGGTGCGCCCGGGGGATCGCGTCGTGATGAGTTGGCTCAAGGCCGGCGGCTACGAAGCCGGTGGTGCCAAATACACCCATAAGGGTGCCACCGTGAATGCCGGCGCCATCACCACATTCCAGAAAATGGCGGTGTGTTCGGAGAACCGCCTTTCACCGCTGCCTAAGGGAGTCCCAGCTGATCATGCGATCATGCTTGGCTGCGCTTTGCCCACTGGCTATGGCTGCGTCGTCAATACGGGAAGAGCGAAAGCCGGCGAAAGCGTAGCCGTCTTTGGTGCCGGTGGCATCGGACAGTCGGCGATCATGACTTCTGTTGCCATGGGCCTCACTCCGGTCATCGCCATCGACCTGTCGGAGGAAAAACTCGTTATGGCGAAGGCCTTCGGCGCTCATATGTCTATCAATCCGGCCAAGGAAGATGTGATGACGGCACTGAAATCGGCGACCGGCGGACGCGGTGTCGATCTGGCCGTCGAAGCGACCGGCCAGCCCGGCGTGATGCGCATGGCGCTCGACTGCGTACGGGCGCAGGGCGGCCGCGCGGTCATTGCCGGCAACGCCAAGGCAGGAGAGGAACTGACCATATCTCCGGGCCTGCTCAATCAGGGTAAAAGCCTTCTCGGCACATGGGGCGGTGACAGGGCCAGATCGACGTTTCTCCGCTCCTGAAGAGCCGCTACGCGCTGAGCGACATCAATTCGGCCCTCGCCGATCTCAGGGAAGGACGCGTCGGCCGGCCGGTTATCGATATGTCGCTCTGATGGTCCAGCTCTCGATATGAACGACTTCATACTCGGATTGGACTTCGACAATACGATCGTCACCTATGATGGCGTCTTCCATCGCCTCGCGCGCGAAAAGGGCTTGATCCCTGCCCACATCGGCCGCAGCAAGGACGAGGTACGCGACTATTTGCGCTCCATCGGCCGCGAGGATGACTGGACTTCTTTGCAAGGAGAAATCTATGGCGCCCGAATGGAGCTTGCGGCGATTTACGATGGCGGCATCGAAACGATCCGTGGGCTGAGTGCGAGCGGCATGAAGCTTCGCATCATCAGCCACAAAACCAAATTTCCGTTTTTAGGACCGCGTTATGATCTGCATGAGGCGGCGCGCAGTTTTCTGATGCAGAAGGGCATGATCGGCGCCAGGCCGGCGATCCTGCAGCCTTCCGACGTCTTTTTCGAACTGACGATCGAGGACAAACTCGCGCGCATCGAAGCGGAGAAGTGCACCGTCTTTCTGGATGATCTGCCCGAAATCCTCAATCATCCGAAATTCCCGAAGAATGTCCGCCGGCTCTTGTTCGATCCGCAGGACATTCATATGAGCCAGCGTCATCTGGAACGCATCCGCGACTGGCGTGAGCTTCCTTCCCTTCTCGCAGGGGCCTGAGCGATGACCGCGCTCGCCAATCTTGCGGGAAGCGACAGGATGGCGGGCATCATAGCGCTTCTGGAGCGCAATGATGTGTCGAGCCAGGCTTCGGCGGAGCTTCTGCGTGGCGGCAAGAACAACCGGGTGATCCGGCTCGTCTCTGATAGGGGTGCCCCCCTCGTGCTCAAGGTCTATTTCAGGAGCGCCGCCGATACCCGCGACCGGTTGAAGAATGAATTTTCCTTCGCCCGCTTTGCCTGGGCGCAAGGGGTGCGCACACTTCCCGAACCGATCGATGCGGAGCCTTCCGAGCAATGCGCGCTCTTTGAGTTTGTAGCGGGGACAAAGCCGCTTTATCCACCGACCGCGGCAATGATCGCCGAGGCGCTGGCCTTCGTTCAGGAAATCAATCGGCAAAGATTTGCAGACGCCGCCGCCGGTCTACCGACAGGATCCGAAGCCTGTTTTTCGATCGCCGCGCATATCGACCTCGTAAATAAAAGGATCGGGCGGCTTTTGGACGATCATGCCGGCAACGGCGCCAAGCCGTGGATCGAAGGCAAACTTCTCCCTTTATGGCGAATGATCGAAAATTCAGTCCTATCCGGAGCGGCATCACGGGGCGTTGATCCTGAAAGGACATTGGACGAGCAGGAGCGGATCATCTCGCCTTCCGACTTCGGCTTCCACAATGCCATTGCGAGAGCAACCGACGGGCGCCTGTGCTTCCATGATTTCGAATATGCCGGCTGGGACGATCCAGCAAAATTGTTCGGCGATTTCTTCAACCAGATCGAGATGCCGGTTCCCCATGAATTTTTGCCGGCAGCTGCGGGTTCCTTCCTGGCTCTTTCGCAGCATCCACGGAATCTCGCCTGGCGCATGCGCGCGCTCCTTCCCGTCTATGCCGTCAAATGGTGTTGTATCGCGCTCAATCCCTTTGTGGCGGCGGATGCGGCACGAAGGCAATTCGCCGGACACGACACAGCTGAGATATTCCGGCAGAGTCTGGAAAGAGCCGCCCGGCAGCTCGAACGGGCGCAATATTTTCATCAACTCGGAGAGTGGTTGACCGATGCCTGAAGTCGATTTCGTAACCCTGGTGCATAAATCCACCAAGCGCGACTATGTCCAGCGCGTCACCGAGGTGGACAAGGCGGTCGTCGCCGAGAAGGCCATAAAGTTCGGCCATGATTATTGGGATGGCGATCGCCTGTCGGGCTATGGCGGCTATCGTTATGACGGGCGCTGGCGCGAGGTCGCCGATGCGATGGCGGCACATTACGGTTTGAAATCGGGTGATCGCATTCTCGATGTCGGTGCCGGCAAGGGCTTTCTTCTGCATGATTTTATGCAAGCCGTGCCGGGGATCGATGTGCGAGGCCTGGATATATCGAGCTATGCGGTAGAGAACGCCAAGCCCGAAGTGAGGGAGAGGCTCGAGGTGGGCAATGCCAGCAAGCTTCCCTATCCGGACAAGAGCTTCGATTTCGTGGTGTCGGTGAACACACTGCATAACCTCTATATACAGGACCTGTTCGCCGCGATCCGCGAGATCGAGCGGGTGTCGAAGAACGGCCGGAGCCATATCACCGTCGAGGCCTACCGCAATGAGCGCGAAAAGGTGAACCTGATGTACTGGCAACTGACCTGCCGGGCTTTCCACACGCCTCAGGAATGGGAATGGATATTCAAGACCTGCGGCTATCGTGGCGACTGGGGTTTCATCTATTTCGAATGATGATGCGATGAGCCGGCGCGCCCTCATCATTGGATCGACCGGTCTCGTCGCCCCGGCTTTGTCCGGCAAGCTCAAGGAATTGGGCTGGCAGACGATCCATACGGCGCGATCGGGCGCCGATCATATCCATTTGGACCTGAGAGAGCCCGATCTCAGCGTCCTTCCGCATGACATCCAGGCGGTCTTCCTGATCGCTGCGGAAACATCCTTGCGCCGTTGCGAAGATGAACCGGACATCACGGAAAGGGTCAATGTCCTGACGCCGGCCGCGATCGCCAGGCATTATTCATCAGCGGGGACTCACATTCTCACTTTGTCCAGCAGTCTCGTCTTTGACGGAGTTGTTGCCTTCGCACGGACCTTGTCGGCCCGACGACCGGTCTGCGAATATGGCCGGCAGAAAGCCCGTCTCGAAGATGTTCTTACCGGGATGGCGGCACCGACGACAATTTTGCGCACGACCAAGATTGTCGAGTCTCTTGCCCGCCTCACGAGGGATTGGTCACGCGATCTCCGCGCGGCAAAGCCGATAAAACCTTTTCTCGATCTCGTCTGCGCGCCTGTCAGCCTTGCCCGGATCGCCGAAATCCTGAGCTACTGCGCCGATCACCGCCTCTCAGGACTATTCCAGCACAGCGGTGATCGCGACATCGACTATGCGGTCATTGCCCGGGTCTTGGCCCAGCGAATGAGAGTTCCGGAAGACCTGATCAGGCCCTGCCGAAGTGCCGATCTTCCAACGCCTCCTGTGGTTGCTCCGGCGCATACGACGCTGAGCGAGGCTATTCCTGCCGGTCTGACACCCCAATCTCCTGAAGACGTGCCGCTCGTGCTCAGGCAATTCCTTGATCGCTACGGCGCGCACTGACACTTAACAGCCGCCTCTAGAGATCAGAGCCGCTCAGCGGCCTGCGCGCTCGTGCGACAAGGACCTCGTCGAAGCGCTCCGGAATGGGCAGAGCATCCTGCTTCCCGTCGCGCGCGCGGGAGATTGTGGCTGCACTGCAGCGAGCGCTCTGCCGACACCGATCGCCGATCGATCACGGCTTGCCGTAGTTGGCCGTGAAGTATTCGACGATCTTCTGCTGATCCGCCTCTTCGACCGGCGCACCGAAAGTCTTCACCATCTTCGTCACTTCCGCCGTCCAGCCCTTCCGGTCGAGAAAGGGCGAGTTCATCTGGACGTAGTCGACGCTATGACATGCGACGCAATTCTGCTCGACGACGGCAAGCCCGTCGCCGGGCTTCAGCTTGATTGCATCCTCATCGGCGCTCACCGGCAGGGGGAGCGCGAAAGCGACCATCGCGGTAAACGCCAGAAACCTGATCATCGCGATCCCCTCAGACCACCTTGAGAGCCAACTGCTGGGCGATGTTGTTGTGATAGCCGGCGCCGTTGAACAGGAGCTTGTCGACCTGTGTCGCGCCGGCGGCATTGCGGGCCCTGACTATGATGGTTGCCGCGCCCGCCTGTCCCGGCGTGAAGCTGTGCGTCCACTGCCGCCAGGCGAAGCGGCCAAGGTCCTTGCCAAGCTTGGCCGACGTCCACGTGCTGCCGCTATCGGTCGACACGGCGACCTCGATGATGCCGTAGCCGCCGTCCCACGCGATGCCTTTGATGTCCACCGGCTGACCGGCTTTGACTTCGGCGCCGTCCTCGAGATTGGTGATCAGCGAGTTTACCACGATCTCGGTGATCGGCGTCGTCGGCGAGTCGACGGGTTCCTGCGATACGAAGCGCTGAACGACGGGGAACAGCCCCTTCGGGATGCGGTAAGCGGTGTTCACCCAGAAATTCTGGAGCGGCTCCTTCAGCACATCTATGTCGACGATGTGCTTCATCCAGTAGGTCGCCGTCCAGCCGGGGACGATGATGCGGGCCGGAAAACCGTTCCAATGCGGCAGCGGCTCGCCGTTCATCTCGAAGGCAATCAGCGTGTTCTCGTCGACCGCCTTCCACACCGGAACGCTCTTGACGAAGTCCGGCGTCTTGTCGACGACGGGCCCGTCGGCGCCGTTGAAGGAGACCTCCAGCGCCTTCTTGGCGAGGCCGACCTTGTCGAGCACATCCTTCAGCCGCACGCCGCCCCATCTGGCGTTGCCGATGGCGCCGTTGCCCCATTCAACGCCCGGCACGTGCGGATCGGAGAAACCTCGCCGCTCTCCCGAGCACTGGCATACGGCGGCGATCTCGACCTTCTCGAATTGCTTGAGATCGTCCAGGCTGAACTCAGCCGGGTTCTGCGCAGCTGGCCCGCCGACCTTCACTTTCCAGCCTGCCGCGTCCAGCTGCGGGATATCAGCGAGGTGATAGCGAACGAAGAAGCCGTTGTTCGGCGTGAACGCCTCGTTAAAGTAGCTGATCGGAGTCTCATAATTGGGCGGCCGATAGGTCTTCTTGATGAGAGGGAGTTTGCCGGGAAGCGCCTCGAGCACCTGCTCGGCTACCGTCCCCTCCGGCAGCGCCAATCCGGCCGCCCGCGCAAGCCGCGGTAGCCATCCGGTTCCGCCGGCGAGCGCCAACATGCCGGCTCCACCTTGCAGAATCCTGCGCCTGTTCATCTGGAGACCTTCGTTCGTCCTCCGACGCCCACGAGATCATATTCCAAATCCTGAATAAGAAAAGCGGGAGGCGATGCTCGACACCAGCCGCATCAAGGGCGACGGCCAGGGTGACCGGAAGTTTGCTCCAAACTTCTCACCAATAAGAGTTTTGTCGACCTGCTCGAATTGGCTCTCGGATGCGCGCCGGCCTCGAGCATCCACAGGATCGGCCCCCAGAATTTCGCAAGATATGTCCGCCACGCCGACGGTGTCTGCTCAGCACATCTGACGCCGTGACAGCTCACCAAAGAAGTGTGATGTAAAGAAAGTTCGATGCCGGGGAAGCGCCGGTTGGGGCGATTATTCAGACAATTGCCGGTAGTATTTGATTTGAATGGTACAGCTGCCTGGCCTCGAACCAGGGACCTTCGGATCCACAATCCGACGCTCTAACCAACTGAGCTACAGCTGCACAGGTCATAAAACGGAGCGCAAACTAGTCCGAAGCCTTGCGCAATTCAAGACAGGAAAAGGCCTGCTCACACGAACAGGACCTTTTGGAGAGTTCTGGTCAGAATCAGGCAGCGCCGGCCTTACCCAGATCGCCGAACGACTTGAGCATGCTCTGCTGCACCGGCTTCACCGTTTCCTGGGCCAGGAGCACGGACAGCTCACTAAGTTCGCTGGCCTGGCGTGAGAACGTGGCGAACTGATCGCGCGCAAATTCCTGGTTGAGCGCAACGAACTCGGTCGGGTCCTTCACTGCAAAGGCCTTGCGCACGAAAGTGAGGGCAGAATTCATGTTGATCTGGGCGATTTCCATCGCCTTCAGCTGGATGTCGGCAGCCCGCGCCTTGAAGGCACCTGCCGCTGCATCAAGATACTGCACATTCGAGTGGGCGAGATCGCTCACCTTGTCGAAAGCGGCTTGCGCCTGATCGACCGACTTCTGGGCGAATTCGGTGACTTCGGCCGGTACTTCAGCCGGCATTTCGGCGGCATTTTCCACGCTTTTCGGTTTCTTGCTCATGTCACGTCTCCTTCACGCCGCCCCATGGCCGCTGATGACCACAATCGGATCCAAGATAGTCATTGATTTTGTGCGATGCAACATATTTTGCGGCGCAGCAAGGCCTGTGGAGAACCGGCAGACGCCGGATGCATCCAAGTGAGTCGCCCTATAGACTTGGAGAAGGCCGTTAAGCTTAATAAAAGATTGATGAATTGTAAGGATTTAGCATTGGTTTATAAACAAATTGCCGAGACTTGCGATTCTGCGCGGTCAGGTTTGAAGCAGGGGCCGCGCTTGCGGCAGGATGAGTGAATCACGCGGTTTTGCCATCGCTGGAGGATTTGCGGGTTCTGCCCCAGCCATCGTGGCTGTGGGACAGCGATCGGGCGCGGATCGTCTGGGCCAATACGGCCGGCATTACCTATTTCGGCGGCGAGACCCTGTTCGATCTGCTCGACCGGCCGTTCGAGCGCACCGAGCCCGGCGTCGAAAACCTGACCGCCCTGGCCCGCCGCCTGAAGCGCGGCGAAATGCGCAAAGCGCTGCTGCATTTCCCCTCGACCGGCGTCATGACGCCCCTGGCCTGTTCCTGCGGCCTGCATACTTTGCCTGACGGGCGCACCGGTGTCCTAGTCGCCGGTATTTCCGAAGCGGAAGAGACTGCCGGCCAACCCGGTGAACTGGCGCGCGCCTTCAGCGATCTGCCCTTCCCGGCTCTTCTCCTGTCGCAAGGCGCGGTCACCTTCGCCAACACCGCCGCCGAAAGGTTGTTTACGCCTGAGCAGCGCCGCTTCGCCCATCGTCTGCTGGGTGGACCTCAGTTGGCAGAGGACTTCCTGAACAGAGTGTCAGGCGCCGGCACCTTGGGCATGACCCGCAAGCTCGACACTCTCTTCGGCGATCGCGAGATCCGCATGACGGCGAAAATGATGCCGGGCAAGAAGGGTGCTGAGCCTGCCATCCTCTTGATCTGCGAGGATGTCACCGACCGCCGCGCCCTCGAACGTCGTCTGGGTACAGGCGCCGCGGCGCCACCGGCTGCGTCCCACAACAGCGAGCCGGTCCTGTCGCCCCAGGACGCGCAGACCTTCGAAGCGCTGGGCCAATCGCTGCGCGCCGAAAGGGCGCAATCGGCCAAGTCCGTGCAAGTGAAGATCGAACCCGTGCCGGTTCGCATGCCGCCGGGCTTGCCCCCAGTCGTCACGCGCAAGATCGATTCCTTCCCCGATCCCGTCATCATCGTGCAGGACGAAAAGATCCACTATGCCAATCCTGCCGCCCTCAAGCTTTTGCGTTTCGAGACGCTACAGAGTCTGCAGGCAAAGATCGCCTTCTCGGGCCCGCCGCGTGGCGTCAGCAAAGCGAAACTGGCGATGGGTGATGGATGCCAGATCGCTCTGAACCTCACTGCCCTTCCGATCGCCTGGCGCAATGGCCCTGCCTTGCAGGTGAGTCTTGCCGAGATCCGCGAGACAATCGAAGTACCGGCCGAGAAGTCCCCGGCGCCGGCGTCATCTCCACCTCTCAGGACGCAGGCAATCCCGTCACCCGAGCCACCGCCCAAAGCGGAAATCATCGGCATCCCGGCGAGGCAGGAAAACCCGAAGGCCGAGATCATCACCGAGCCGCCAAGGGAAGAGCCGCAGCCTGAGCCGGCGCCGGTGGAGCGACCGCCCCAGCTGGCCAAAGCCGAGGCGGTTCCGCCGAAGCCTGTATCGGAACCTGCCGGTCGGGGTGGCGATGAGGACGACGAGGAGCTCCGCAACATCCTCGACACGGCGGCCGACGGCATCATTACCCTCGACAATGCCGGCAATATCCGCACTTTCAGCGCCGGGGCCGAGGCCATTTTCGGCTATCGCATCGCGGAAGTACTCGAAAAGCCACTGGCGACCCTCCTCACCCAGGACAGCCGGCGGGTGCTGCGCGATTATCTTTCAGCCCTTCAAGGGCCGGGTCTTGCCACTGTATTCAATGACGGGCGCGAAGTGACAGCGGTCGTCAAGCAGGGCGGCAGCGTCCCCCTCTTCCTCACCATCGGCCGCCTGCATTCGACGCGCGAGAATGGTGCCGCCTTCTGCGCGGTGCTGCGCGACATCACCCAGTGGAAGCGCACTGAGGCCGAATTGCGCGAGGCGAAGGATGCGGCCGAACAGGCGAGCCGCCAGAAATCCGAATTCCTCGCCAAGATCAGCCATGAATTGCGCACCCCGCTCAATGCCATATTAGGCTTCTCGGAAGTCATGCGCATGGAGCGCTTCGGTGAGATCCGCAACGACAAATATCGCGGCTATGTGAACGATATCCATGCGAGCGGGGCGCACTTGCTCTCGCTCATCAACGACCTGCTCGATCTGTCCAAGGTCGAAGCGGGCAAGCTCGAGCTCAACTTCACTTCCGTGTCACTCGGCGAAGTCATCGACCAGGCGGTCAAGATGGTGCAGGAACAGGCGACATCGGCGCGCGTGATATTGCGCCGGACCATTCCCGGCGACCTGCCCAATGTCGTCGCCGATCACCGCTCGATGAGCCAGGTGATGCTCAACCTGTTGAGCAATGCAATCAAGTTCACCGATCCCGGCGGCCAGATCATCATTTCCGCGCAACTGACCAAGGCCGGCGAATTGAAGCTGAGAGTCAAGGATACCGGCCTCGGCATGACCGAAGCCGAGATCAAGGAAGCGCTCGAGCCCTTCCGCCGTGTCACCACCGATGGCCGTGACGTGCCGGGCACCGGACTTGGCCTGCCTCTCACCAAGGCGCTGGCCGAGGCGAACCGAGCCAATTTCACGATCACCAGCGAGCCGCGCAAGGGCACGATGGTCGAGATCACCTTCCCGACGACTCGCGTCCTCGCTGTTTAAAAATTACAACAGAGCAAGTCAAACCCTCACCCTGAGGTGCTACCCCGGCCTCGAGCCGCGGGAGCCTCGAAGGGTATGTTGCCTCATGGTCGCTTTATCCTGATGGATGCTTCGAGGGTCGCTTCGCGGCTACCTCAGCATGAGGGTGTTGTGAGAGGCGAGTCATTCTGCCTCAGCTCTTCAGCTCGGCCAGATCCTTGTAGAGATCGAGCGCTTCCGGATTGGCGAGCGCTTCCTTGTTTTTTACCGCCCGCCCATGCACGACATCGCGCACCGCGAGTTCGGTGATCTTGCCGGATTTGGTGCGCGGTATGTCTTTCACCGCCACGATCTTTGCCGGCACATGGCGCGGTGATGCACCCTTGCGCACCTGCTGCTTGATAGCCTGGATCAAGCCCTCGTCCAGCACCGCGCCCTCACGCAGGCGCACGAAGAGCACGATGCGCACATCATTGTCCCAGTCCTGGCCGATCGCCAGCGCTTCGACGACCTCAGGAATGCGCTCGACCTGCGCATAGATTTCAGCGGTGCCGATACGCACGCCGCCCGGATTGAGCGTCGCATCAGAGCGGCCATGGATGATGATGCCGCCATGCGCCGTCCATTCGGCGAAATCGCCATGGCACCAGATATTCGGGAACCGCGCGAAATAGGCATTGTGGTATTTTTCGCCGCCCTCGTCATTCCAGAACCGCACTGGCATCGAGGGAAAGGGTTTGGTGCAGACGAGTTCACCCTTCTCGGCCCGCAACGACTTTGCTTCATCGTCATAGACATCGACCGCCATGCCTAGCATCGGACCCTGTATCTCGCCGCGCCACACCGGCGACAGAGGATTGCCGCCGACGAAACAGCCGCAGATGTCGGTGCCGCCTGAAATGGAGGCGAGATGCAGATCGGGCTTGATATCGCGATAGACGAAATCGAAGCTTTCCGCGGCGAGCGGCGAGCCGGTCGAGAACATCGTGCGCACAGTGGCAAGCTTATGCGTCTCGCGCGGCTTGAGCCCTGATTTCTTCACCGCATCGATATATTTGGCCGAGGTGCCGAAGAGCGTCATGCGCTCCTCATCGGCATAATCGAACAGCACTCGCTCGCTGGGCGCGAAGGGCGAGCCGTCATATAGAAGCAGCGTGGCGCCGGTGGCGAGCCCGCTCACCAGCCAGTTCCACATCATCCAGCCGCAGGTGGTGAAATAGAACAGCCGATCCTCGGGCTTGACATCGGAATTGAGCAGAAGCTCCGAAAGATGCTTGAGCAGCACGCCGCCCGCGCCATGCACGATGCATTTGGGAATACCCGTCGTGCCGGAAGAATAGAGGATATAGAGCGGATGATCGAAGGAGAGCTGTGCGAAATTGATCGGATCGAGCTTCTTAGCCGAGATGCAATCCTCATAGGCTACACCGCGTGGAACGGTGCGCGATATATCCGTTGCCGATCCGATATAATCGATGATGATGGTCTCCTCGACGACCTTGTTGGCGATCGGGATCGTCTTGCCGTTGTAGTAATAGCCATCGCAGGTCACCAGGAAGCGCGGCTCGATCTGGCTGAATCGATCGAGAATGCCGCGCTCGCCGAAGTCCGGCGAACACGACGACCAGATGCCGCCGAGCGAGGTGACGGCAAGGAAGGCGACGATCGTTTCCGGCATATTAGGCACGATGGCGGCGACCCGGTCGCCGGGTTTGAGGCCGGCTTTGGCGAAGGCGTGATGCAGCCGCGCCACGGCGTCGTTGAGCTCACGCCAGCTCATCGCCCTCTTCACCTTGTCCTCGCCGCGGAAGATCAGCGCCGGCGTGTCGTCGGATTTCCTGAGCAGGTTCTCGGCATAATTCAGCCTTGCATCGGGAAAGAATCTGGCGCCCGGCATCTTGTCCTGATCGGCGAGCACCCGCTTCCCGCGCTTTGAAGCCTTGACCTTGGCGAAATCCCACAAGGCTCCCCAGAACATGTCCGGCTCAACGACCGAGAAGCGATGGATGTCCGCATAGGTGTCGAACGGGCCGCTATGGCCGGCTTTTGCCAGGTGTGACGTGAATGCCGCCAGATTGGCCCCGGCCTTGCGTTGGGCGGTGGGTGTCCACAATGGCTTATCACGCGACATCGGTCTCTCCCTCGAAGCAATCGAAACTCATAAACGTGATCAGATTTGATAAGCCAGTGGCGAATGGCACGATCATGCCGCAATTCCATGCTCCCAAGGCGCCAAATTGATATGTCATGTCAACCCTTGACTTGGCTACCCTGTTTCCCTGCAAGGAGTGGAATGCGCAAACTCATACTGGCCATCCTCGCTGCTGCCGCCGTCATTGTCGTGGCAGCAGGCGCCTTCGTGACCGGCCGTATCCGTGCGGTGTCGGCCGATCTCGCCCAGCGTCTCGAAAGCCAGACTGGCGTGCAGCTGACATCCTCCGGCCTCCCCGGCGTTTCCTTCTGGCCGCGCTTTTCGGTTTCCTTTGGCAATGTCGTCATTCCCGCTCCCCAGGGCGTCGCTTCTGCACCGCTCGCCACGATCGGCACGCTGCGTGTCGTGCCGGCCGCCGGGTTCCTCGGCATCGGCGATGACGGCATCCTCGAGGTCGTCCTCGAGAAACCCAGCATCAATCTGGTCGTCGGAGCCAATGGCCGCACCAACTGGAATTTTGGCGCCAAGCCTCTGGAGGGCGAAGCGGAAGGCCTTCCGCTTCGCATCCGAGGACGGATCACCGGCCGACCTGACCCTCCAGGCGCCGGGTTTTGCTTTTCAGTTTTCCGGCCGCAGCGCTCTCGCCAACGGCTTCGAACTTGACGGCCAGAGCGAGATCAAGGGCACGGATCTGGGGCTCGCCGCCTCATGGTTCGGCGCCGCTTTGCCTGCCGGCATGAATGGGGCGCGGTTCGAGCTGGCAGGAGCGGTCGACTCTTCAGCCAAGGGGCTTCTTTTTACCAATGCCCAATTCGCACTCGACGACATGAGCGGCC
>VAZZ01000049.1:18521-25522 GCA_005884715.1 Alphaproteobacteria bacterium
CGATGTCGGGATGGTCTCCGGCAAAGGCCGGCCGAAACTCGAGGCAGACGTCAATGTCGACACGATCGACCTGACGCGCTACAGCGGATCGCCCGGAACGGCGAATAGCTCGTTCCTGTCGACGCCATGGTCATCGACCCGCATCGATCTCTCGGCCCTGCGCACCCTTGACGCCAAGCTCGATATCACCACCAATGCCTTTGCCTATGGCACCTTTCGCACCGGCCCGGCCCAGCTCAAGGCCGATTTGAGCGACGGCATCCTCGATCTGAAACTAACCAAGGCGAGCTATGCGGATGGCACGCTTGATCTCACCCTCAATGTCGACGGCAAGGCGGAGACCCCGGCCATCCAGTTCAGCGCCAATGGCGAGGATCTTGCAGCAGACAAGGCGCTCTCTGCCGCCTTGGGCTTCGGTGACCTCCACGGCAAGCTCTCGCCGAGCCTTTCGATCAATGCCAGTGGCAAGACATTCGCCGAGCTCATTTCGACGATGAAAGGACAGGCCGCCTTCCGTGCCGTGGCGGGAAGTCTCGCCGGCGTCGATCTGCCGGCCACTTTCAGCAAGGTGTCGAGCCAGATCTCCTTCGACGCCGTGTCGACCACATTCACCATTGCTGACGGCATCGCTGAGACCAGTAATCTCATTCTGACCAGCTCCGCCTTGAGCTTCACCGGCAAGGGCGAAGTGGACCTGCTGCGCCAGGCCGTCGATTTCAAGGTCGATCCGCAGTTGGCGGTCAACGCGCCTGATACCACGGCTTCTCAGCAGCACTTCGCCACCTTCCCCGTCGCCATCCAGGTGAAGGGCAATTGGGCCGCGCCGCGGATCTATCCGGATATGCCGGGCATATTGGAAGATACGGCAAGCGCCTATGCGGCGCTTAAGAAGCTTGGCCTCGGATCCTCCGATTGATCACGTTCCCGGTTTCATCGGAATATTGGGCGGTCTAAACTGATAGCAAGATGATCAAGGTCCAAGACACTGCTTTCGATGCCGCAACGGAGTTGCGGCAATTCCAGGAGGCCAATCGCTCGGCTGGCGCCACTGTGATGTTCATTGGCACGGTGCGCGAGATGAGCGAGGGCGCCCGCATCGATCGCATGACGCTCGAACATTATCCGGGGATGACCGAGAAGGCCCTCTCCGACATCGAGGCGGAAGCGCGCAAGCGCTGGCCGATCGAGACTAGCCTCATCATTCACCGCTATGGCAGGCTGTCCCCTGGCGATGACATCGTCCTGGTGATCACCGCATCCGCCCATCGCCAGGCGGCTTTCGAGGCCAACGAATTCCTGATGGACTGGCTCAAGACCAAGGCCCCGTTCTGGAAACTCGAAGAGAGTGCCGGCAAGACGCATTGGGTGGATGCCACGGCCAATGATGATGAGGCGGCGCGGCGATGGGATCGCCGGCGCAACTAGGATATCGCCGCTATCGCAGACCCTGGCGCAGAGGTCCACCGCGCCCGCCGCGCTCTCTGTGGCGCAGCCTCATGGATGCTGGCATCTTCATTGCCGCGGCGGTGCTCATTCTCGTGGCAGTCCGCATTTTCAATCAGGTGACGGTCATGCCGGGCACTGTCGACATCATCGATGGTGATTCGTTCCGGCGCGGCAAGAACGAGATCAGGCTCAGCGGCATTGACGCTCCCGAATACCGCCAGATTTGCCGTGATGAAAACGGCAGTGACTGGAATTGCGGCCGTGAAGCGGCGCGTGCCCTGCGTGGTCTGGTTTCCGGGCGCAACGTCGATTGCGCCGGGCTCGATGCCGATCGCTATGGCCGTCTCGTCTCGCGCTGCACGGTTGGCGATATCGAACTCAATTCCGAGATGGTCCGCCTTGGCTGGGCCGTCGCCTATCGGCACCATGGCACGCTCGGCACGCTCTATCCGCGTGAAGAAGCCGAGGCGCGCCGCGACAAGCGCGGCATCTGGCGCGGCACCTTTGACCTTCCCGAAGACTGGCGCGCCGTCCACCGCTCGCACATGAGCCGCGAACCGGGAGATTGACGAGCGCTTCCCGCGCCTGGTGCCCGCTTTCGTAAAAAAGTGAACCACCGATGAAGATGACCAATGAAGAGCACTCTTCCACCACCGTCATCCCGGCGAAAGCCGGGACCCCCTGAATAGAATCAACCGGGCGGCGCTACCCGCGCTTCACCAATTTAATAGGCCCCGGCTTTCGCCGGGGTGACGGACGGTGGGATGGCAGAGATTTCGCACGTAACAGTCTTCAATGATTTCGAGTACTGGGGGTCTATGCTATCGCCGGCCGTATCACCACCCTCCCGCGATGGTGAGCGATCCTGTCGGTCGCCAGTTCGCGCTAGGCTTTCCTCGTCGCGAAGGTGCCGCTTTCATCTTGCCCCATCAGCCGGCTGTAGCCAACGGCGTCGGCCGAGAGGATGGTGGTCAATTTGAGTTCGGTGGATTGAGTCCATTCTGTCTTCATCGCCTCGTCGGCATTCAAACAGGACTGCGATTTCGCAAGACGAGTCCCCTGGGTTCTCCTTCTATGGGGTTCTACTCTTGAAAATGATATCCTCTTAATGATATACATATGCAGAATGATATCATTGGAGCATGCCATGCAAGTCGCGAAATGGGGCAACAGCCTCGCGGTGCGTTTGCCCAGGAAACTGGTGGACGAAATGAAGCTCAAGGCCGGCGACGAGATCGAAGTGGTGAAGGCTGAAGGTCGCGAAGTCGCCATCGAGAAAATCGACAAGCGCGAACAATTCCTTAAGGCGATGGAGCAGTTCCATTGGCCTGTGCCCGAAGGCTACAAATTCGACCGCGACGAGGCGAATGAAAGGTGACCGCGTTCTTCGACACGAACGTCCTCGTCTACGGCTTTCTCGATATCGAAAAACGCCAACGCGCATTGGACACTCTTTCGGCCGGCGGAATTATCAGCGTTCAGGTCTTGAACGAGTTCACCAATGTGGCGCGCAACAAGCGTGGCCGGCCTTGGCAGGACATCGAGGCAGCACTCTCCGTAATCCGCTTAAGGTTTCCGGAAATTGTGCCGATCACCTATGACACCCACGCTTCCGCCCTTGCTCTCGCCCGCAATCATAACCTCTCCTTCTACGATGCGCTGATCGTGGCCTCGGCCGTCGAAGCCGGCTGTGACACGCTCTATAGCGAAGACCTGCAGGACGGCCGCAGCTTCGCCGGGCTCGCGATCGTCAATCCCTTCCCTCGCAAAGCCCGATGAACACCGGCGCGCCCGTCCCCAAGCAAGGCTCATCAATTCGGTGAAGTTGAGGAATGGTGCTGCCAGACAGGATCGAACTGTCGACCTCTCCCTTACCAAGGGAGTGCTCTACCACTGAGCTACGGCAGCGCCGCGCAGGCTTATGACGCCTAAATCCGGTCGGATCAAGGGGTTTTGGAACTCTTGAGCTCCCTCCTCATTGTCATCCCCGCGGGGCGGCGGATGCTCGGAGGCGTGTAATGGCAAAATGCGATGTTTGCGGCAATGAATATGACAAATCCTTCCAGGTCACGCAGGCCGGGCGCAGCATGACCTTCGACAGTTTTGAGTGTGCCATTGCGGCCCTGGCGCCGCACTGCGCGCATTGTGACTGCCGGATCATCGGCCGCGGGCTGGAAGACGGCGACGGCACGATGTTCTGCTGCGCCCATTGCGCCAAGCAATCGGGTGTGACGGCCCTCAAGGACCGCACCGCCGAGACCGCCGTCGCCGGCCCTTGACCTGAGCGGCCCTTGCCACATAGCTTCGGCCATGGCCAAACCACCCCCGAGGCCCGGCAGACCGGCTTCCCGGCCCGCCCGCCTCGCCGAGGCGCTCAGGGCCAATCTCAAGCGTCGCAAGGCCCAGGCGAAGAGCCGGAGCGAGGCCGGTTCGCGGCCGCAAGAGACGAAAAAAGGATAGGTTGCCCTGAGCCTGCCATTTATGCTTGTTAGGCCATCCCTGGGTGCCTGAGCGGCGCACCCTTGGGGAACTTTCCGAGGAACAGCAGGAAGATGGATCGCATCCGTATCAGAGGCGGCAATACACTCAACGGCACTATTCACATCAGTGGCGCCAAGAATGCCGCTCTGCCCCTGATGATCGCCTCGCTATTGACTGATGAGACGCTCACCCTTCACCGCGTTCCCCGCCTCGCCGATGTGAGACTGCTTCAGCGCATCCTGCAAAATCATGGTGTCGACATCACCATCGCCGGCAAGCGCGCCGGACAGAGCGGCCATGACGGCGAAACCATGCGGATATCCGCCAAGACCATCGCCGACACCACGGCCCCTTATGAGCTCGTCTCCAAGATGCGAGCGAGCTTCTGGGTACTGGCCCCTCTTCTCGCCCGTTGCGGTGAGGCACGCGTATCGCTGCCCGGTGGCTGCGCCATCGGCACCCGCCCGGTCGATCTTCATATCCTTGCCATGGAGAAGCTCGGCACCGAGATCACCATCGACGGCGGCTATGTCGTGGCGAAGACACCCAAAGGCTTTGTCGGCGGGCATATCATGTTTCCGAAAGTCTCGGTCGGCGCCACTCATGCGGCCCTCATGGGCGCCGTCACCGCCAAGGGCGACACCATCATCGAGAATGCGGCGCGCGAGCCTGAAATCATCGACGTCGCCAATTGCCTGGTGAAAATGGGAGCAAGGATCGATGGCATCGGATCATCGACCTTAAGGATCACCGGTGTCCCGCGCCTCCATGGCGCCGAGCACGCAGTCATCGCCGATCGCATCGAGGCCGGCACCTACGCGATGGCGGCTGCGATGACGGGCGGCGATGTGAAGCTCGCGGGTGCCAGGACCGACACGCTCGATGAGGTGATGAATGTCATGCGCATGTCGGGCGTCGACTTCGAGGCCACCAATGAAAGTCTGAGGATCAAGCGCAACGGCGTAGGCTTGGCGCCCATCAAGGTCGAGACCGAACCCTATCCGGGCTTCCCGACCGATCTCCAGGCCCAGCTCATGGCGCTCACCACCAAGGCCAAGGGCACATCGGTCATCCGCGAGACGATCTTCGAAAACCGTTTCATGCACGTGCAGGAGCTGGCGCGTCTCGGCGCTGATATTCACTTGCATGGCGATACGGCTGAGATCCGGGGCGTGGAACGGCTGACCGGCGCCCAGGTCATGGCGACGGACCTGCGCGCCTCGGTATCGCTCGTCATCGCCGCCCTCGCTGCCGAAGGCGAGACCACGCTGCATCGCGTCTATCATCTCGATCGCGGCTTCGAGACACTCGAGGAGAAGCTGAAAGCCTGCGGCGCCGATATCGAGCGTTTGTCCAGTCATTGATCGATGTCCCGGCTCAAGCTGACCGCCCTCGATCCGGCAGATCTCGAAATCATCTCGGCGCATATGCAGGATGCGGTCATCACCGTCGGCGACATCCGCTTTCTCAAATCCTCAGGCAAATTCGCCCTCATCGCAAACCGGTTCCTTTGGCAGAAGGAAAAACCGCCCTATGAGCGCCGGCGCACCGGTCTCTCTTTCGACCGTGTCCTCGAGGCGAAATCGCAACGCATCCGCCAGGGCGCCGATGATGCCGTTCTGTCGCTTCTGTCGATCGCCTTCACGCCCGCTGAAGAGCCCTCGGGCACCGTCGTGCTGACCTTCTCGGGCGGCGGTGTGATCAACCTGAAAGTCGAATGCATCGAAGCGCGCCTCAAAGATCTGGGAGCGGCCTGGGAAACGCCCAACCTTCCCTCGCATGATCGCTAGGGCCCTGTCGCTGCCGGACAATCTCGCCTAACTTGACCGCGTCATGACCACACCCGATGATCCCGGCCGCAACCGCCTCGCCGCCGTCGAACTCGACGAAAGCATCGGCTCGGGCCTCAGCGCCGATGCCGATCACGAGCGCCGCATCGCCATCTATGATCTGATTGAGGATAACAGCTTCACAGTGATCGGCCATCAGAGCGGGCCTTACCGGCTATCACTCTCGGCGGCTGACAATCGCATCATCTTCGACATCTGGAGCGAGCGCGAGGAGCGCGTGTCGATGATCGGCCTTTCGCTGTCGCCCTTCCGGCGCATCGTGAAAGACTATTTCATGATGTGCGAGAGCTACTACAAGGCGATTCGCGCCGCCACGCCGAGCCAGATCGAAACCATCGATATGGCCCGCCGCGGCCTCCATAATGAAGGGAGCGATCTGCTGAAGGAGCGTCTGAACGGCAAGATCGATATCGATTCCGCCACCTCGCGCAGGTTGTTCACCCTGCTCTGCGTTCTTCATTGGCGTGGTTGAGCGAGAAGCAAATGGCGGCTGATCTTCCCGGAGCTCTGCTCTTTGCCTGCACGCATAATGTCATTCGCTCGCCGATGGCGGCCGCCTTCGCCAGGCATTTCTACGGCAACAGGATTTTCACTGCTTCATGCGGTGTCAGGCCGGGCGAACCCGATCCTTTCGTCGCGACGGTCATGGATGAAATCGGGATCGATTTGCGCAAACACCGTCCGCAGAGTTTCGCCGATCTCGAGGACTCGAGTTTCGATATCGTGATTTCCCTGTCGCCGGAAGCCCATCACCGGGCCCTTGAATTGACCCGCACCATGGCGATCGAGGCCGAATATTGGCCAACCCTCGACCCTTCGGCGACCGCGGGCAGCCGCGAGCAGATCCTCGACTCCTACCGCGATGTTCGCGACGGCCTTATGAAGCGTATCAAGACCCGGTTCGGAGTGCTTAGCGCCCGTGGTGTGTAAATCACCCGCCCGAGCTTGATTTTGTCGAGCAACCGGTTCATGGGTAGCGCCATCTTAAACCAGCCAGGGAAGCCTATGGCGAAGGAAGAATTGCTTGAATTCGAGGGCACGGTGACCGAGCTCCTGCCCAATGCCACATTCCGCGTGAAGCTCGACAACAATCATGAAATCATCGCCCATACTGCCGGCAAGATGCGAAAGAATCGCATCCGGGTCCTGGCCGGCGACCGCGTCATGGTCGAAATGACGCCCTATGACCTGACCAAGGGGCGTATCAACTACCGTTTCAAATAG
>VAZZ01000357.1 GCA_005884715.1 Alphaproteobacteria bacterium
CAAGCCGATATTGCCTCTCTCAACGTTCTTGAGCCAACCCATGAGCCGCGCGCCACCGAGACGATCCCAGAGATCATCACAATCATCGAAAGGCTGATCGCCAACGGCCACGCCTATGTGGCAGAAGGCCATGTGCTCTTCGACGTGCCCTCGATGAAGGATTACGGAAAGCTGTCGCGCAGACCGCTCGACGACATGATCGCCGGCGCCCGCATCGATGTTGCCCCGTACAAGAGGGGTGAGATGGATTTCGTCCTGTGGAAGCCTTCGACGCCCGATCTGCCGGGCTGGGACAGTCCGTGGGGCAGGGGCAGGCCTGGCTGGCATATCGAATGCTCTGCGATGTCCTGGAAGCATCTCGGCGAAAGCTTCGATATCCATGGCGGCGGCATCGATCTCCTGTTTCCGCATCACGAGAATGAGGTGGCGCAGACGCGCTGCGCTTTCGGCCGGAAGGTCATGGCCAATGTCTGGATGCACAATGGCTTCCTGCAAATCGATGGGCAGAAGATGTCGAAGAGCCTCGGCAATTTCCTGACCATCAACGAACTCTTGAAGGACTGGCCGGGCGAGGTGCTGCGCTTCAATATGCTGCGCACCCATTACCGCCAGCCGATGGACTGGACGGTGAAGGGGCTCGAGGAAAGCCGGCGCATCCTCGATGGGTTCTACAACTCGAGCACCGCGCGCCTCGCCGAGGAGGCCCGCTTGTCGCCTTCAGTGCTCGAGGCCCTGTGCGATGATCTCAATACGCCACGCGCCATAGCCGAATTGCATGCCCTCGATCGGCCGAATTTCCAGATGGAGCTCGGTGCCACCCTCAATGCGCTGGGCTTCACCGGCAAGCATGTCGAGGACAAGGCGGCGAAGATCGACGAGCACCGGGTCAATGAATTGATCGAGGCCAGGCTCGAGGCCCGCCGCACCAGGAACTGGGCGCAGAGCGACCGTTTGCGCGAGGAGCTCGAAGCGCTGGGCGTCGTCGTCATGGACAACAAGGACGGCACGACGAGTTGGGAGGTGAAGCGATGAAACGCGAGCGCCTCTATCTCTTCGACACCACCTTGCGCGACGGTCAGCAGACGCCGGGCGTCGATTTCTCGCTCGATGACAAACTGGTCGTCATGGAGATGCTGGACAGTCTCGGCCTCGATTATATCGAGGGCGGCTATCCGGGGGCCAACCCGACCGATACGGCACTCTTTTCCGAAGAGCGCGCCACGCGCGCCACCTTCACCGCTTTCGGCATGGTGAAGCGGCCGGGGCGTTCGGCGTCCAATGATCCGGGCCTCCAGGACATCCTACGGGCGAAAGCCAAGGCGATCTGCTTCGTCGCCAAATCCTGGGACTACCATGTCCGCGTGGCGCTTCAGACTACGAATGAGGAGAATCTTCTAACTATCAGGGAATCCATAGAAAATGCCAGGAAACTCGGGCGCGAGGTTCTGCTTGATTGCGAGCATTTCTTCGATGGCTACAAGTCCAATCCCGGCTATGCGCTCAAAGTTGCAAAGGCCGCCTATGATGCAGGCGCCCGCTGGGTGGTTCTCTGCGATACTAATGGCGGGACGCTTCCGCAGGAAGTCTCCGACATCGTCGGCGCCGTGAGCCGAACGGTGCCGGGCGATCATCTCGGCATCCATGCCCATAACGACACCGAGCAGGCGGTCGCCAACTCGCTCGCCGCAGTCCTCGCCGGTGCACGCCAGATCCAGGGCAGCCTCAACGGCATCGGCGAGCGCTGCGGCAACGCCAATCTCGTCTCGATCATCCCGACGCTCGTGCTCAAGAAGGAATTCGCCGAGCACTTCGAAACCGGTGTGACGTCAGAAAAACTGGCAACGCTGACGCATGTTTCACGCGCGTTCGACGAACTGCTCAACCGCAGTCCTAACGGACAGGCTCCCTATGTTGGCCGCAGTGCGTTTGCCACCAAGGCCGGGATCCACGCCTCGGCCATCATCAAGGAGCCCGAGACTTACGAGCATGTGCCACCGGACAGCGTCGGCAACCGCCGCCGAATGCTGGTCTCGGACCAGGCGGGCAAGTCCAATCTCCTGGCCGAGCTGTCACGCATCGGCCTTAGCGTCGACAGATCCGACACCCGGCTCGACGCGCTATTGCGCGAAGTGAAGGAGCGCGAAGCTCAAGGCTATGCCTATGACGGGGCCGATGCCTCCTTCGAATTGCTGGCGCGCCGCATGCTGGGCACCGTCCCGCATTATTTCGAGGTCCTGTCGTTCCGCGTCATCGTCGAACATCGCCACAATGCGCTGGGGGAACTCGTCACCATGTCGGAAGCGGTGGTCAAGGTGAAGGTCGACGATGAGGTGTTCATCAACGCCGGCGAAGGCAATGGCCCAGTGAACGCGCTCGACGTTGCCTTGCGCAAGGATTTGGGCAAGTTCCAGCGCTTCATCGATGATCTCGAGCTCGCCGACTACAAGGTGCGTATCCTCAATGGCGGCACGGGAGCCACGACCCGGGTCCTGGTCGAAAGCCGCGACGGCAAGGGCAATCGCTGGTTTACCGTCGGAGTATCGCCCAATATCGTCGATGCCTCGTTCCAGGCGCTGTCGGATTCGATCGTCTTCAAGCTCTTGCGCGAAGCCGTGGCGCAGAGGGCATAGGGGGCATGCGTGCGCCTTTCACATGCGACCCATGCTTGCATGCCGGTGGCTCGGGGACCTTGGGCCCGGTAAAGCACGCCAATGTCCGTTCTCGATCCGCCGTTTTCCTCAGCCCATCTCTCCGAAGCCAAAAAGGGCGTCGCCTGTGGCATCGCAGCCCATCTCGTCTGGGGCGTCATGGCCTATTACTTCAAGCTCATCGACGAAGCCGTGGCGCAGAGGGCATAGGGGGCATGCGTGCGCCTTTCACATGCGACCCATGCTTGCATGCCGGTGGCTCGGGGACCTTGGGCCCGGTAAAGCACGCCAATGTCCGTTCTCGATCCGCCGTTTTCCTCAGCCCATCTCTCCGAAGCCAAAAAGGGCGTCGCCTGTGGCATCGCAGCCCATCTCGTCTGGGGCGTCATGGCCTATTACTTCAAGCTCATCGAGGGGGTATCGCCGGTCGAGATCGCCGTTCATCGCGGCCTGTGGTCGCTCGCTGTTGCCGGCCTCGTCATCTGGCTGCTCGGCCAGTTCGACGATGTGAAGAAGGCGATGGCCAAACCGCGCATTCTGATGACCTTGGTGTTCACCAGCCTGCTGATCGTCTTCAACTGGGGCTTCTATGTGTGGTCGATCCAGAATGGCCACACCA
>VAZZ01000050.1:0-5325 GCA_005884715.1 Alphaproteobacteria bacterium
TGAACCAAGCCGAAAGGCCATCGTAATTATCCCTCCAATCTGACCACTCTATGCGGGGATTGAGATTATGAGAAGTGTCCCGGAGTCATCGTTCTATCTGCCGGTTTTCCCGCCCTCATTTACCATGCTCTGGAAGGTAAATTCGCCCAGAATGGCGCGGTCGAGGGCCTCCACGCCAGCAAATCCAAGCTCCCTCGCATAGTGATCGATATCATCGGGCACTGGCCGTTCGAGGAGGTTTTCGAAATACCACAGACGGGCCTGCATGATCTGCAGCCGGTTCTCCGGCCGCCGCCGATCCTGGACCTTGCCGTCCAAAGCCTGCCGCTTCTGCCGGGCGCGCCGCGCAAGGGCTGAATAGGTGCCGGCAAGCTGCAATTCGGAAATGATAAATCTATCAAGGCCACGGCCGCTGCTGGCGGCCATGTCCAGGCGGATTTCGTCTTCGAGCAGCTTCTCGAAATTTACCGCATCAAGACCGTTCTCCTTCAGCCACTCCAGCAGGGAACTGTGCGTGAATAGCCCGTTCCGCGCCCGAAATCGCGTAAGCTCCTGGCGCAAGATTGCCGGGTCGATGGGCGCGTGATCGGACAAGGAACCGCCGTCGATCAGTTTGCGCGCAAGGGCGCTGCGCCTGATCCCGGCATAGCGGTCAGGATCAAGCCGAAGCTCCTCCAGGACCAGATCAGGGGAAACTGATTCCTCATTCGATTCGGCAATACCGCCATGAGGAATGAACGATCGAGTTGCCTTTTCCCACATCACGGTCCATTCCGGTGAAAGGTCCTTCACCGAAGTTACATGTGGCTTCGCCAGGAATTCAGCCATCGCCGCCGCCATTTTTAGCGCATCGTCCCGCTTCACATCAATCGCATTGTCTGGCAGCCACTTGGCGAATGCATCGAGGGACATGCCGGCGGCATGACCCAGGCGCAAAAGACCTTCCCAGCTCCGCTCCTTGTAAAATTGCCGCTTGGCCAAACATGTTAGTTCGCGGCCGATGTGGCAATCGCACGATCGATGGTGGCGCGGATATTGACCAGAGGCTCCGACAGAGTGATGTAGTTCATCTCGGCTGGACCATGCTCGACGGCGACTTCATCATCATCCTCGAGCCGACCCGCGACATAGGCAGCGAATATTTCGCCTATGCCGCACATCCCGAAATTCGCAAGTTCGGCGGCGCGCAACGCTCCCATGCTCGAGGCCCCGAACACTTCGATCCCTTCCGCCATGGCCCACAGGATCTCCTTGTGCCAGACGGAGGGGGCGCCTTCGAAATCGCCATCGATGATTCCGATGGCGCGCGGGCGTTGCCGCGCGGCGCGATAGATGTCGCCCATGGCGGCAGGCGGCAGAATGGTGGCATCGCATAGCCGGATGATGTCGGGCTTGCGGATGGTGGGCCCTGCGAAAATAATGGCGCTCATGACTGATCGCGCATCTGCGCCGTGGCGCGCCTGCCCATGGCGTAGTCGTCATGGTCGTCCGGCCCCTCGAGTCCCGGAATGACGACCCTGACAACGGGCATGTTGAAGGCAGGCTTGGTCAGATCGACGACGATGACCTCCTCAATGCCTACCGACTTGAGGCGTTCGATCATCCAGTCGATGTCCTGTCTGAAGCTGTCGAATTCCCGCGTGGTGATCTGGCGATAGTCCTTTCCCGCCCCATCTCTTAAGGACATCAGGCCATTGGCGAAGACCAGCTTCGCGCCGATGCCTTCCGCCGTGTATTCTGCGGGATCGAGGTCGTCGCGGGCACCGGCAATATAGTTCACGCGAACCTGCACCGCCTCGGTGAGAGCCCGCAACAGCGCCACTTCCCGCGCCGGGTGGGCGCCGGCGCCCGCACCGGAATGGGCAAGCTCGCTGCGGCGATCGACGATGAGCGCATAGAATGCCGGCACGCCAGTATTGCTGGTGATGTCCCAGGCCGCGACTGCGAGTTCGGCCTGGTGCAGCCTGCCGATCACCGTGCGGCACAGATCGCTGTTGATGGAACCGAGATCGATGAGGGTCCGCGCACGCGCCGCATCGGAGGCGCGATTCCACAGCGTGTTGGCGTCGCGCTCGATGATCTCCGCGATGGCATGCGAAATGGCTTCAAGCGTGCTATTGCCTGAAGCAAGGCCGTTGGTGCTGGCGACAAAGCACCCGCTTCCTGCCGGCAGAGGCAAGGTGTAAGAGGCGTGCACCGTCTCATAGGGCAGCCACTTCGCCTCACCCGAGACGATGTCGCGCCCTTCTATCCACAGTAAGGGAAGATCCGCATGGAAGCGGCCATCCTTGATCCGCGCCAGCCTTTCGACATCAACGAGGCGATATCCCCAGGCGATCATGTCGCGATGGGAGGCGAGGCGGAGCGGATTCTCGATATTCTCCGCATGGAAGGATTCGATCGCTTCCATGGCGCCCGATACCTTGGCCGCCGCCAGGTCTATGCCTTTGCCTTGCGAGACGGAAAGCGAGCGTGAATTGGGGCGCATGACCGAGACGACCGGTATGCCGACGCGGTCAAGCCCGGTCAGGTTGGCAATGCGTGTGATTCCCATCCGGGCGAGGAGGGGCTTGATCCGCTGCAGGGTCTCATCGGGGGAAACGGCGCGATGCGTGCCCGTTTTGAATGCCTTCATGCCGCTGGCCGTGGCTAAGTCATCAAGCATGGATCAGGCTCATCGATGGACCGCTCGAAAGGGCCGATACTACACGCTCCCTTGCCGGTTGCGGAAGCAGGCTCAATCCGGCATGTCCCGGCCGATCCTGGCGATGATGGTGCGGATGCCGGCATCCTCCAGCATCCTGGCATGTTCCTGGGTCAGGCCGTCATCGGTGATGAGGGTCGAGATGCGCGACAGCGCCAGCACGCTGTAGCGGGTGCGGATGGAGAACTTCCGGCTGTCGGCGAGCAGCACCACCTCATCGGCGCGCGACAGCAGGCGTTCGGTTTCGCGCGCGATCAGCGGATGCGATTCCATGATGCCATTGGGGCCGATACCCTGGGCGCCGAAGAACAGCTTCGAGGCATAGAAATCCGGCGGGCCCGATCCTTGCGCATAGATGATGCCTGGTTCGCGATAGAGTTCGCCGCCGGCAAGGCTCAGATGGCAGGAGCCATCCTCCCACAGGCGAGCGGCGAGCGGCATCGAGTTCGTATAGATCTTCACATTGCGGCGCGCGAGCCTCAGCGCGAAAAGATAGCAGGTGGTGCCGCCGTGGATGATGATGGCATCGCCATCGCGCACCAGGGCCTCGGCCTCGCGCGCGATGGCGCGCTTGGCATCGACCGCCAGCATGCGGTTCTCCTCGAAGGGGCGGGCGGCGAGACGCTCGGGCGAAGCATCATGCTCGAAGGCGGCGATGCCGCCGAAGACTTTGCGCACACTACCCGTCTCATGCAGCTTGGCGATGTCGCGGCGAATGGTGGCGGGCGAGACCTTGAGCACGTCGAGCAGGTCCTTCACGGTCGCGAAGGGCCGCTCCGTCAACACATCGAGGATCAGGCGGTGACGCTCGCTCTCATCCATGGTGATCGGCGATGATCATCGCGATGAGCGTATGCTCACACAGTTTTGTCATTCCCTTGCGATTCATGGCTTGACCATAATTGCTCATCATTGTTCAATCTTAATCACAGAGAGGCCCCAGCGCAATGGCGCGGCGGCGCCTCCAGCCCTCCGCAGCCAGTCCGGATTCTTGCGCGGAAACTCAATAAAATCAGCGAATCCGGATGGGAGGAAATTGCGGATGCGCGGCATCGGGGCAAATTCTCGGCTAGAAACTGACGCATTTGTCTGCGCGGCGCTTTCCAGCTGCAATCCTGGCAGCCTGATTAACTGCAATCATGGTGATCATGATTGCACGGCGCAGGGGAGCCCTCGATGACGCCACTGGTCGAACTCAGGGGCATCTCAAAATCCTTTGTCGGCGTGCGCGTCCTCAATGCCGTCGATTTCGATGTGCGGCCGGGCGAAGTACATGCCCTGCTTGGCGAAAACGGTGCGGGCAAATCGACCCTGATCAAGGTGATCGCGGGCGTCCATGCGCCCGATGCGGGCGACATCGTGATCGACGGCGCGCCAGTGAAGTTCGCCAATCCCGGCCAGGCAGTGAAGGCCGGCATCGCCATCGTCTATCAGGAACTGCTGCTGTTCCCGGAGCTCAGCGTCGCTGAGAACATCTTCCTCAATCATGCGCCCAAGACCCCATGGGGTGCACTCGATTGGGCACAGATGCGGGCGAGGTCGCGCGCCTTGCTCGACGATCTCGATTCCCATCACCTCGATGTCGATGCCAAGGTCGGCGCGCTCTCTGTCGCCAACCGCCAGCGCATCGAAATCGCCAAGGCGCTGTCGCAGAATGCCCGCGTCGTCATCATGGATGAGCCGACGGCCTCGCTCGCCGAGGCAGATGTGCAGCAATTGATGACCATCGTGCAGCGCCTGCGCGATCGTGGCGTCGGCATTGTCTATGTCAGCCACAAGCTGCCCGAGATCTTCGCGCTTGCCGACCGGGTGAGCGTGCTGCGCGACGGAAACTATGTCGGAACCAAAGCCATCACCGAGGTCACCGAGCGTTCGCTCGTTTCGATGATGGTCGGCCGCTCGATCGATCAGCTGTTCCCCAAGGAAGAAGCGAAGATCGGGGCGCCACGGCTTGAACTGCGCGATGTGTCGCATGGCAAGGGTGTGCGCAATGTCTCCTTCGCGGTGCGCTCAGGCGAAATAGTCGGGCTTGCCGGACTCGTCGGCTCGGGGCGCACCGAGACGGCGCTCACCATTTTCGGCATCACGCCCGCGACCTCGGGCGAGATCCTGATCGAGGGCAAGCCCGTCGCGATAAAATCGCCGCAACAGGCGCGCGATCTCGGGATCGCCTATGTGCCGGAAGACCGTGGTCTTCAGGGCCTGGTGCGGCCGCAGACCATTGCCGAGAATATCTCGCTCACCGTGCTGCGAAAACTCGCCCGTGCATTCATCGTCGATCGCGGCAAGGAAGATCGTCTGGCGCGGGATTTCATCAAGCGCCTGGGGATCAGGGCGCGCGGGCCCGGGCAGGCGGCGCGCCAGCTGTCGGGCGGCAATCAGCAAAAGGTCGTTCTCGCCAAATGGCTTGCCGCCGAGCCCTCGATCCTCATCATGGACGAGCCTACGCGCGGCATCGATGTCGGGGCGAAATCCGAAATCCACGGCCTGATGTCGAAGCTGGCGCAGAATGGTCTCGCAATATTGATGATCTCGAGCGAATTGCCGGAAGTGCTCGGCATGAGCGACCGCGTGCTGGTGAAGAATGGCGGGCGCATCGTCGCCGAGATCGAGCGCAAGAA
>VAZZ01000050.1:5568-6674 GCA_005884715.1 Alphaproteobacteria bacterium
GTCATCATCTGCGGCCATATCGATGTTTCGGTCGGCTCGCTCATCGGCGTTCTCGCCACCATCGCCGGGACGCTCGCGGTCTCAGGCTATCCGGTGTGGATCGCCTGGACGGTGCCGGTCGTCGCCGGCATCGTCATCAACACGCTGCTTGGCGCCCTCATCGCCTATATGCGCATTCCCTCGATCGTAGCGACGCTCGGCATGCTGTCGATCCTGAAAGGCGGGCTCATCAGCGCCACCGGCGGCACCTGGATCACCGGGATGCCGGGCGGATTCTTCATCGCCCAGGGACGGCTCTTCGGCATTCCCGCACCCGTCTATTTCATGGTCAGCCTCACCATCATCATGGCGCTGTGGATGCGCTATTCGGCATTGGGTCGCTCCATCTATGCGGTCGGCGGCAATTCGGAGGCGGCGCGCGCCACCGGTCTCAATCCGGAACGCACCTGCGTCTTCGTCTTCGCGCTGCATGGCTTCTTCGCCGGCATCGCAGCACTTCTCTTCGCCACCCAGCTGCAAGTCATCCAATCGACCGTGCCGCCCAATCTGGAGCTCACCGTCATCACCGCGGCGGTCATCGGCGGTGTATCCATCCTCGGCGGCACCGGCACAGTGATCGGCTCGACGCTGGCGGCCATCCTCTTCGCCTGTATCGGCTCGGCCCTCATCTTTCTCAGCGTGTCGGCCTACTGGCTGCGCGCCGTGCTGGGCCTCCTGATCCTCGCCACAGTCCTGGCCGACATGGCACGGCGCAAGCGGGGCCTCATTCAATGACCGCCGCCTTCCGATCGCTGCTGGTGCGCCATGAGACGATCCTCGGGATCCTACTCGTCGCGGCGCTTGTCGTTCTTGCCTTCCAGTCCGACCGCTTCTTCACGACGGAGAACCTGCTCAATCAGGGCCGGCTGATGGCCGAAGTGGGCCTCGTGGCGCTCGCCATGACCTTCGTCATCGTCACCGGCGGCATCGACCTCTCGGTCGGCTCGACCCTCGGCCTCGTCGCCATCCTGCTCGGCGTGTTCTGGCAAAATCTCGGTCTGCCGCTGCCCTTGGCGATGGTTCTCGGCATTGTCGCCGGCGGCATTGCCGGCCTCGTCAACGGCCTC
>VAZZ01000355.1 GCA_005884715.1 Alphaproteobacteria bacterium
CCGCCTGGATCGACAAGGTAATCGCCAAGGCCTGACCTGAGCAGTACAGATTCTGGTCTAGTCTGACCTGCCATCTCAATGCCATGAACCACCCCTGCCTTACTTTCAGAGGATTTGGCAATGATATTGGATATTGATGATGGCGTTCCTGATTTCACGGCAAGGCCCAAGCCGGCGCCGGCACGCCTGGCTCTGGGCGACTGGCTGCCGCGCCCACTCTTCCGACACTGGCGGGCGCTGAAAAAGGACAGTCGGCACCGCGCCGTCTCGCGGCATCTCGACAGGATGAGCGATCACACTTTGCGCGATATCGGCCTCAACCGCAGCGAAATCAAAATGCTGGGCCGCGATCTCGCACCAGGGCGGGAACGATAGCCTGAAATTCAACGCGCATGCACCTTCGCTTGCTTGAGAAGCTCTAGCGCCGCGCCATGCGCTTCAGCGACCCACGCCGCCATGCCCTTGGGATCGGGCGGGAATTCGAGCTCGATCGAGGCGGCGCCGGCAAAACCGGTCTCGCGGATGGCGGAGAGATATTCGACGAAGGGTGTGTTGCCGCGCCCGGGCGGCATGTCGCCGTGATGGATGCCGTCGCAATCGGACATATGGACATGGGCGATCCGGCCCATGAGCCGTCGCGCGACCTCAGCGGGCGGAATGCGCATCAGCCAGAAATGCGAGATGTCGACGGTTGCCTTCACATTGGGAAGTCCGACCGCATCGAGGAATCGCTCCATCGTGTCGAGTGAATTGATGAAGGCGAATTCGAAGGGCAGCAATTCGATGGCGAGCTCGCGTTTACGCTTGGCTGCGTGGGCACCCACTTGCCGTGTCGCATCGACTACCAGGTCCCATTCGCTCTCGGCCGGGATGAGCTTCTTCTGGAACATATATTCGCCGGGCACGAAACAGAGATTTCGGGCTGTCGGGAAGTCGGCGGCGAGATCGACGACATTCTTGGCGCGTTCGATGTGGTAGCCGCGGATCGCCGGGTTGAAGTCGCTCAAGCCCAGACAGGTACAGACGAGCGAGATGACCGGCAATCCGGTCGACAGATTCTCAGTGATATAGGCCTGTCGTTCTGCCTTGCCGAGCTTGCCGGGATCGAAGCCTATGAACAGATCGAGGCTCTCGAAGCCGATGCGCTTCGCCTCCTCGCGCCCGCGCTTGCCTTCATAGTCCGAGCCGAACCAGGCCGAATCGATGAGACCGAGCGTCCAGTTGCCGTTTCTCTGCATTGAGCACCTCCCGCGCCATCTTCACCGACCTTGCCTACCTTGCCAACCTCGCTGCGGGCGGGATTGATCACGTTTCGCATTACAGTGGATTCTCTCCCTGACGCCAAGTAGTCTCGAAGGATCGAGGAGACATGACATGGACCGCCGCCTGGCCGCCATCGTCCTTGCCGACGTGGTCGGTTATAGCCGCCTGATGGAGGCGGATGAAGCCGGCACGCTGGAGGCTCTCAAGAAGCGCCGGGCGGAAATATTGATACCGCTTGTTGAGGGCCACAAAGGCCGGATCGTCAAGCTGATGGGCGATGGCATCCTTATGGAATTCACGAGTGCCGTAACCGCTGTCCGCTGCGCGGTCGAGTTGCAGGCGGCGATGGCAACCGCCAATGTGTCTCTGGCGGAAAATGAAAGGATCGTATTTCGCGTGGGCATAAGCCTCGGCGATGTCGTGGTCGAAGGCAGCGATATCTATGGCGACGGCGTAAACATCGCGGCCCGGCTCGAAGCCATCGCCGATCCGGGAGACATTTGCGTCTCCGACACCATTCACCGCCAGGTCCAAGGCAAGGTCGAGCTTCGGTTTGATGATCTTGGCGAACGGTCGCTGAAGAATATCGCCACGCCGGTGCGCGTCTACCGCCTGCGCGGTGAAGATGCGCAGGCCAAGGTGCCCCCTGTTCTCGCTCTTCCCGACAGGCCCTCCATCGCCGTGCTGCCGTTCCAGAATATGAGCGGAGATCCAGAGCAGGACTACTTCGCCGAGGGCATTGTCGAGGACATCATCACCGCACTTTCACGCATCCGCTGGCTCTTCGTCATCGCGCGCAATTCGAGCCACACTTATAAAGGCCGCTCGGTCGACATCAGGCAGGTTGGCCGCGAGCTCGGCGTGCGCTATGTCCTCGAAGGAAGTGTGCGCAAGGCCGGCAACCGGGTGCGAATCACAGGTCAACTTATCGACGCGTCTTCTGCCGCCCATCTCTGGGCCGACCGGTATGACGGGCAAATGGAGGATGTTTTTGATCTGCAGGACAAGATAACTGCGAGCGTCGTCGCCGCCATCGCGCCGAAAATGGAGCTGGCCGAGATTGACCGATCGCGCCGTAAGCCGACCGAGAATCTCGATGCCTATGATCATTATCTGCGCGGAATGGCGAGCGTTCATTTGTGGACAGAGCAATCCAATCGTGACGCGCTGGACCATTTTTACAAGGCGATTGAGTGGCGGCTCGCTGTTATTCGCAGCGCAAGGCCGGCGGCTGGACCGTCGATCTCGCGGGCGAGACCGCTGAGGCCGCGCGGCTCGCGCGCCACGCGGTCGAATTCGGACGCGACGACGCTGTAGCACTTTGCACGGCCGGGATCGCCCAGGCTTATCTCGTTGGAGATCTCGAGGAAGGCAACGCGCTCACCGAGCTTGCGCTTGCCCAGAATCCGAACTTCGCCTGGGCATGGGTGTGCAGCGGCTGGGTGAAGTTGTGGCGGGGCGAAATCGAAGCGGCCATGGAGCGGCTAACCCATGCTATTCGCATGAGTCCCAACGATCCGTCGATGTTCGTCATGCACGACGCGATGGCTTCCGCGTATTTCTGCGCCGAGCGTTACCCGGAAGCACTTCAATGGGCTACGAAGGCCTTACGCAGCAATGAATTTCTGCTGACGGAATGTCTGGCGGCGGCCAGTGGCGTTCATTTGGGGCGACTGGACGAAGCGCGGGAGCGGGTGAAGCGGTTGCTCAAGACTCGCCCATTGCTGCACATTTCCGACCTCAAGGCAAAATTTCCCGAATTCAGTCGGCCAGAAGTTTTCGCTCGATTCGCGGACGTGCTGCGTCGCGCCGGACTTCCCGACTGACGGCGTTCGGACTCTATGCCGGCAATCCGGCCTTGCTGTATCCCTCGATGAAATGCGCCCGCATCGCCTCATTGCGGATCGGCTGCGTCGCGATCCACCCGCTGATGGTGAAGAGCGATTGCTGGCCATGAAAAGCTCAGCCTCCCGGCGGGCTTCGTCGAACCGCCCGAGTTGGGCCAGGCTCGCGAGGATGCGTCGCATCGATCTTCTTCTGCAGTTCGGCAGCATTGGCCGGCATTCACCGTGGAAGAAAACTCAATGAGCACCCCATCGTCCATCACCTTCACGAGGCGGCCGGCAAATTTAGCAATCAGCGGGTTGAGGACATCTTTCCGCAATGACCATAGCGTCGCGAGCGTACCGACTTCATCCTCCGCCATGAGATGGCTGTAGCCGACAACATCCACGGCAAGAATGGCAGCAAGGCGGCGCTGGACTCGCTCTTCGCTCATCGGTCAAAATCTGTCGTTGCATCGGCAACTGTGCTAGGGCCGGAAAAGCAGGTCCA
>VAZZ01000356.1 GCA_005884715.1 Alphaproteobacteria bacterium
CCGGTGCGCGGATCGGTGCCTTCGGTCAGCCGCACCATGGTAATGCAGCTCTCGACCGGACAGACCTCGATGCAGAGATTGCAGGCCACGCATTCCTCATCGATCACTTCGAAATGGCGCTTGCCGTTCTTCGGTACATTGGAGATCGCTTGGTGCGATGTGTCCTCGCAGGCCGCATAGCAGCGCCCGCACTGGATGCATTTGTCCTGGTCGATACGCGCCTTGGTGACATAGTTGAGGTTGAGATACTGCCAGTCGGTGACATTGGGCACCGCCTTGCCGATAAGCTCATCGAGACGCGAGTAGCCGCGCTCATCCATCCATTGCTCGAGGCCTGAGACCATTTCCTGCACGATCTTGAAGCCATAGGTCATGGCTGCGGTGCAGACCTGCGCCGTGCCTGCGCCGAGC
>VAZZ01000359.1:0-1875 GCA_005884715.1 Alphaproteobacteria bacterium
GTTCCCTATGAAAGCCGGGCTCTTGCAATTGTCGGCCAATCCGTGAGATTGGGAAATACCAGTACGAAAGCTATGTTCTACAGGAATGCTCTCCAGCGAGAAAAATTCGCCGTTGCAAGGGGCTCGGGCGAGGCCAATCCATCGATATTGCCGGGGTGGAGCTGAGTCTTTTTGCGAGAATTGGCGATTTCGGTCTTTCGTCACCACTCTTCGGCCGGACCTAATATTCTCCGGGGAATAATTGGCGTAAGTGTTGTCGGCGACACGAGAATTACCGGGCCGGTCAACTTGGTCCAGGTTGCGATTGCGCTCCGGCCCTACTTGAAGGCGGGAACAAACGCAGACTCAGTTCGCGCTCACTGCGCTCTTGGCATGGCCCGTAGCTGCGTGCAATTCGCGGGCGCGCGCCTCGAAGGCATTGTTGATCTTCCTGACCATGTAATCGAACATGCCCGATAAGAAGAATTGCAGAGACCGGCTCGTCGTCTTGTAGTCGACCTGGAACTCGACCGTTGCCCCACCCGTCTTGCGGTCGGTGAACTTCCAATGCGCGATGATGTGATCGAACAGTCCGCCCTCGGAGCGCGATGACACCGTGAAGGCCTTCGGCTCGGCAATAACATCGCTCACGAAGGTCTCATCGATATGAAGCTTCTTGTAGCGCACTCGTAATTCGCCTTTGAAGCGCTCAGCACCATCGGGCGCCTCAAGGCGGTCGAAGCTGCGTGAGCTTTCCACCAGCGGCAGAAACTCCTTGTAGGAGTCGACGTCGGCGGCGATGGCGTAAAGCTCTGCGGCCTTGTACGGCATCTCGCGGGTGACGTTGTATTTGGGCATCAGGCCGATGCCTTGCCGGCCCTGGCGGCTCTCAATCGCGCAAAATCATCGCCGGCATGATGCGAGGAACGCGTCAGCGGGCTTGACTCTACCATCAGGAAACCCTTCGAATAGGCGATGGTCTCGTAGGATTTGAATTCATCCGGCGGGACGAAGCGATCGATCGCGGCATGCTTGCGCGACGGCTGCAGATACTGGCCTATGGTGATGAAATCGATCTCAGCCGAGCGCATGTCGTCCATGACCTGCAGGACCTGGTCACGCGTTTCGCCCAAGCCCACCATGATGCCCGATTTGGTGCAGGAGGCGCAGCGAATGGAAATAGCGTGCCCCCGGACGGATGCGCAAATAGAGCGACGGCACCGTTTCGAGATTGTGATTGAAGACATCGGGGCGCGCTTCGACAACCTTCTCGAGCGCGCCATCCTTGCGCAGAAAGTCGGGCGTCAGGACTTCGATCGTCGTCGTGGGCGACAGAAGCCTCACTGCGCGGATGACTTTAGCAAAATGATCGGCACCGCCATCGTCGAGATCATCGCGGTCGACCGAAGTGATGACGGCATGTGCCAATGCCATGCGGGCGATCGCATCGGCGACCTTTTCCGGCTCCGCGGCATCGAGCGCGCCGGGCAGGCCGGTCTTCACATTGCAGAAGGCGCAGGCCCTTGTGCAGGTGTCGCCCATGATCATGAAGGTCGCATGCTTCTTCGACCAGCATTCGCCGATATTGGGGCAGCCGGCCTCCTCACACACCGTAACGAGGCCGTTTTCACGCACGATCGCCCTGGTCTCGTTGAAGACGGCCGAACCCGGCGCTCGCACCCTGATCCAGTCCGGCTTGCGCAGGATCGGCGTATCGGGCTTGTGCGCCTTTTCAGGATGGCGCGGCCGGGCTTTCAGTGTATCGACGACATTGACCATGGTTTTGTCTCAGGTGCTCCGGCCACGGACCATCTTGATGGCGGTGAGCAGGATCACCGCGCCGACGACGGCGACGAGCAGATTGCCCCAGAACCAGCCGCTGAACATCTGACCGAG
>VAZZ01000359.1:1968-4671 GCA_005884715.1 Alphaproteobacteria bacterium
ATCAGCAGAATGCCGATCCAGCCCGCGCCGCTGCCGGCGTCCATGAGAGTATTGGGTTCCATGTATCTATGCCTCCTGCTTTGTGAACAAGCCTATGCGATGAAGCGTGCCAGCAGGACCACAATGACGGCCCCGATCGTCGCGGTCACGATGTCGCGCACGATCTCATTGCCGATACCGAGATTGATCCCCACCTTGCTGAGCAGGAAACCGCCGACAAAGGAACCGATGACGCCGCTGATGAGGTAGCGGACGAGGCCCGATCCCCCGACGACGAAACTGGCGAGCCAGCCGGCCACCAGACCAATCACCAGGGCAATGACGATATTTCGGGCATCCATGATTATATCCCCAACAAGACCTGGGCTTTCCCATCATATGGCTCAGGCCAAGTCTAGCATCAAGACCATTTGCGGCAAGACACGCACTGGTCTATGGACCGCGCCAACATGACAATTGCCGCACGACACATTCCAAAAGTCGGCCTGGTCAGCCTCGGCTGCCCCAAAGCGCTGGTCGATTCCGAACGCATACTCACTCAACTCCGGGCCGAGGGCTATATGATCTCGCCTGGCTATGATGCGGCCGATGTCGTCATCGTCAATACCTGCGGTTTCCTTGATTCGGCCAAGGCCGAATCGCTTGCCGCCATTGGCGAGGCGATCAACGAGAATGGCCGCGTCATCGTCACCGGCTGCATGGGTGTTGAAGCCGAAACGATCCGCGCTGCCCATCCGGCGGTCCTGGCGGTCACTGGCCCCCATCAATATGAAGCCGTCGTGTCGGCCGTGCATGACGCCGTTCCGCCGGCGCATGACGCGAAATTCGACCTCATCCCGCCGCAGGGACTGCGCCTGACGCCGCGTCATTATGCCTATGTGAAGATCTCGGAAGGCTGCAACAATCGCTGTTCCTTCTGCATCATCCCGTCCTTGCGCGGCGATCTGGTGAGCCGGCCGGCGGCTTCCGTCCTCTATGAGGCGGAAAGGCTGGCCAAAGCCGGGGTCAAGGAGCTGCTCGTCATCTCGCAGGATACGAGCGCCTATGGCATCGATCTCAAATTCGCGGAGAGCAAATATCGCGGCCGTGAGGTCCGGGCGAAATTCGCCGATCTCGTCAAGGAACTCGGCCGGTTCGACGCGTGGGTGAGGCTGCATTATGTCTACCCCTACCCGCATGTCGATGAAATCATCCCGCTCATGGCGGAAGGCAAGATCCTTCCCTATCTCGACATCCCCTTCCAGCATGCCGCGCCCAATGTGCTGAAGGCCATGCGGCGCCCGGCCAATCAGGAAAAGGTGCTCGATCGCCTCGATGCCTGGCGCAAGTTCTGTCCCGACATCGCCATCCGCTCAAGCTTCATCGTCGGCTTCCCGGGGGAGACGGAAGAGGATTTCGCCTATTTGCTCGAGTGGATGAAGGAAGCCCGGCTCGAACGCGTCGGCTGCTTCAAATATGAACCGGTCGCGGGCGCCAAGGCCAATGACCTTGGCGCCGCCCAGGTTCCCGAGAAAGTCAAGGAAGAGCGCTGGCACCGTCTCATGCAGACGCAGCAGGAGATCAGCGCCGATATCTTTTCAGCGAAGGTCGGGCGCGAGATCGACGTCCTCATCGATGCGATCGATGAAGAGAATGAGGAAGCGGTCGGCCGCTCACCCTGGGATGCGCCGGAAATCGACGGCAATGTGTTCTTGCCGGGCGCCACCGATCTCAAACCTGGCGATATGGTCCGCACACGGATTATCGGGGCGGAGGAATATGACCTGATCGGCGAGCGGGTGAGTTAGAGGTTTCTCCTCTTTTTTTCGTCATCCCGGCTTTCGCCGGGATGACGGTTGAGTGGTATGTGGCTAGCTTGCTGCAGGTATCAGCAGATACGCCGCCGTCGCAGCAACGAATCCGAGAACGGTGCCGGCCGCCACGATGACACCGATGCCGCGCCCACCGACATAAGCAGCATATCCTGTCTTGGCGATCGTATTGACGCCGACAGCCGTCAGGATCGCCAGGGTCGGCCCCGAGGTCGCATAGGCTTGCGCGGCCTTGGCCATCGAAAGCGTGATGGCATCGACATCGGCGAGGCCCGAAATCGCAGCAAGGCCGATCAGGCCGGCTTCACCGAAAAAATTACGGGCCGCCACCGCCAGCACCATGATCACGCTGAGGATCAGGCCAAAGCGCAGGACTTCCCTCAGGCGGAAGGGATTCTCGAGCTTGAGGTCGGCACTGCCCTTCTTCTTGCCCTCGGGCGCCGAGCGGATATGCCACAGAGCGAGGATCGCCATCGCCACGGCGCCGGCAGCCAAGGCGGGCGCCAGCGAAGCAGCCAGCGCCAGATTGATGACCGCGACGATCACCAGGACCCTGAGCAGCATGACGGCGCCGGCAAGGATCACGCTGCCGCCCAGAAGACGAACGCGATCGGGATTGTCACGCGCCAGCCGCGCCAGCGTCAAAGTGGCGGCGGTCGAATTGACCGCGCCTCCGGCACCCGCCGCCATCACCGTTCCGCGTTCGGGAGCGGCGATGCGGATCGCCGCATAGCCGATGAAGGAGACAGCGGCGATGAGGATCGTCATCAACCAAAGTTCGTACGGATTGACCGCGCCATAGGGATCGACCGCGCGATTGGGCAACAGCGGCAGGGCGATGAAAGTCATCGCCGCCAGCAGCAGACTGGCGCGCAGCTCCGGCCAGGTGATG
>VAZZ01000360.1:0-4687 GCA_005884715.1 Alphaproteobacteria bacterium
CCCAATGCGCATCCGCATATTTCGGGCGATGTCGTCATCGTCCACAACGGCATCATCGAGAATTTCAAGCCGCTCAAGGACGAGCTGCAGAAGGACGGTTACGTCTTCACCTCCGATACCGACACGGAAGTAGTGGCGCATCTGATCGCGCGCGAACGGGCCAAGGGTGCCGCACCCCGGGACGCGGTGGCGGCCGTGCTCAAGCGGCTCGAGGGCGCCTTCGCGCTCGCCGTCCTGTTCGCAAGCGAGCATGATCTCATGATCGGAGCCCGCATGGGCGCACCGCTCGCCGTCGGCCATGGCGAAGGTCAGATGTATCTGGGCTCCGATGCCATTGCGCTCGCCCCCTTCACCAACCGGGTGACCTATCTCGAAGATGGCGACTGGGTGGTGCTGACGCGCAATTCGATGGAAATCCTCGATACGCAAGGGCGCCAGACGGTGCGCCCGATGAACTTCACGCAAGCCTCGGCCTTCATGGCGGACAAGGGCAAGCACCGCCATTTCATGGCCAAGGAGATCGCCGAGCAGCCGGAAGTGGTCGGCCACACGCTCGCCGAATATGCCGATTTCGCCGAACGGGCGGCAAGGCTGCCTTCCGATGTGAAGATCGACTTCGCCAGTCTCGATCGCCTCACCATCACCGCCTGCGGCACCGCCTATCTCGCCGGCCTCACGGCTAAATACTGGTTCGAGCGCTATGCGAGGCTGCCGACCGAAGTCGATATCGCGTCGGAATTCCGCTATCGCGAGGCGCCGATGCCAAAGAAGGGGGCAGCCATCGTCATCTCGCAGTCGGGCGAGACCGCTGATACGCTGGCCGCCTTGCGCTATTGCAAGGGGCAAGGCCAGGAGACGCTGGCGCTCGTCAATGTGCCGGGCTCGACCATCGCGCGCGAGGCCCATGCCTCAATCCGTACCTATGCGGGACCCGAAATCGGTGTCGCCTCGACGAAGGCCTTCACCTGTCAATTGACCGTGCTCGCCACCCTTGCCGTTGCTGCTGCAAAAGCCAGGGGTGCCATCAATCGCAACGAGGAGCGCGAATTGATCGGTGCGCTGATCGAAGCGCCGCGCCACATGGCCGAGATCCTCAAGGATGAGAAGCATATCGCCGATGTGGCGCGCGAAGTGGCGCATGCGCAGGACGTGCTCTATCTGGGCCGCGGGGTGAATTATCCGATCGCGCTCGAAGGCGCCCTCAAGCTCAAGGAGATCTCCTATATCCATGCCGAAGGCTATGCGGCGGGCGAGCTCAAGCATGGCCCGATCGCGCTCATCGATGAGAATGTGCCGGTCATCGTCATTGCGCCAAGGGACGATCTCTTCGACAAGACCGTCTCCAATATGGAGGAAGTGGCGGCGCGGGGCGGCAAGATCGTGCTCCTGACCGATGATGAGGGGCTGGAAGCCCATGGCCAGCGCACCTTCCAGCGCATCAGGGTGCCCCGGGCGCATGCCTTCATCAGCCCATTGCTCTATGCGCTGCCGGTGCAGCTTCTCGCCTATCATGCCGCCGTCTTCATGGGCACCGATGTCGACCAGCCGCGCAATCTCGCGAAATCGGTCACGGTGGAATAGGGCAGAGCGCCGAGCCTAATTACCTCCAAAATTTCTCGCTCTCCCATTGCTTCGCAACGGGCGAGGGGAACAGCTGGTTGCAGACCTATGGTGCGACCGATACCAACTTTTCCCGATCATGCGCCAAGTCCCTTTAGCTAAGCTTTAACCTTAATGATCCACTCTCATGGCCCATGAGAATCCGGTCAGTATTGCTTGCGTGTGTATGTACCGCTTTTCTTGCTGCGCCTGCGGCGGTCGGCGGCACCATTGCCACGAACCAGAATTCCGTCGACCTGGCGGCTGCCGCACGCAGCGCCTTGCAGGCGGGCAATCTCGAGACGGCCATCGCCGGCTATTCAGAGGCGATCGAGGCCAGGGACCTGGCGCCCGAGCAGCTCGCCAATGCGCTGATCAATCGCGGCTATGCCTATCAGCAGGCAGGCGAGCATGATCGCGCCGTCGATGATTATACGGCCGCATTGCGGATCGATGCGATGAGCGGCAAGCTGCGCGCCACCGCCCTCTATAATCGCGGTCTCTCGCAGCAGAAGCTCAACCATCCGGTGCTGGCCATCGAGGACTTCACCAGCGCCTTGTTCCTCGAACCGGAATTCGCCCACGCCTATTATCTGCGCGGCACCATCCTCAGCGAGAACGGCCAGTATCTCTTTGCGTTGAGCGATTTCGACAAGGCCATCCGCTTCAAGCATCCGCAGCCGCATCTCGTCTATTACGCCGAAGCGCTAGCCTATGAGCAGCTGCACCGCGTAGCGGAAACCCAAAGCGCGCTCAACAACGCCATCGCCGCCAATCCCTCCTTTGAGCCCGCGCGGACGAAACTTGCGGCGCTCGGAGCTCAGCCGGCGGTCGCCGATGCCGCCGGCGAGCCCGCTCCCGAACTCATCACCGCATCGATCACGTCCCCCGAACAGGTCGTGCGCAAGGAAGAACTGCCCGAAGCCGTCAAGCCGCCGATGCAGCTGGTCGGCGACCTGCCGGTGCAAATGGTCAAGGCGGTCCCGGCGAAACCCCAGAAACTTTTCGATGATCGGATCGCGCCGGAAGACGGTAATGATGCCGCGGTCGCCGAGCCCGCCTCCGACGAGGAGGCCGCTTCCGCACAGCCGGCCAACGACTACACGGTTCAGGCTGACGCCGTGCCGGAGCCGAATGAAGCCAAGGCGACGCCGATCGCGGCGAGCCCTGAGAAGGAACAGATCGTCGCCGTCGAAGCCCTGCCTGAGCCCGCAAACGACAACACCGCGGCAACCGACAAGGCTCCGGCGCCTGAAGTACAGGCCGACGCTGAGCCTGCCCAGGATAGCTCCACAGCCCATAGCGGCAATGTCGAACTCACCGGCTGGTCGGTGCAGCTCTCTTCCGCCAGGGATGAGAAGGTAGCCTGGGGAACCTGGGACAAGCTCAAGGCCCGCCACAAGGCGCTGAGCGACATGAAGCCGGTGGTGGTGCGCGCCGATCTCGGTAAGAAGGGCATTTATTACCGCCTGCGGATCGGCGGGTTCGATACGCAGGCCGACGCTAAATCCGCCTGCGGCAAGCTCAAGTCGCGCGGCCTCACCTGCTTCATCAGCAGGATCGATTCCTGACTTTTCTGCCCGTAGGAAGAGGGAGTCCCAAATACTTGCACCAAACGTGGCGGTCATGCAGATAGAGGCATGCCCCCGTCCCAGAACCTGCCTGAGAAGCCCGCGCGGTCGCCAGTAACGTCAACTTCCTTTGCCGGCCGGTTCAGGACCTATTTCCTGGCCGGAATCGTCGTCACTGCCCCGATCGCCATCACGCTATGGGCGTCCTACTGGTTTGTGACCTTGTTCGACGCGTGGCTCAGACCCCTGATCCCGGCCTTCCTCGATCCCGGCAATTATCTGCCCTTCCGCGTTCCCGGCATCGGGCTGATTTTCGCGCTTCTCGGCATCACTCTCATCGGCGCACTTGCCGCCAATCTGGTCGGGCGCACCATTCTCACCTTCTGGGACAGGATGCTCGACCGCACGCCGGTGGTGCGCTCCGTCTACAAGGGCACTAAGCAGATCTTCGAGACGCTGTTCTCGCAATCGGGCGCCAGCTTCCGCTATGTCGGGCTCATCGAATGGCCGCGCAAGGGCATCTATTCGCTTGTCTTCGTGTCGCGCGAAGTGGATGGCGGACAAATCGGGCTCGAGCCCGGACGGCGGATGTATGCGGTCTATATATCGACGACGCCCAACCCGACTTCGGGCTATGTCTATTTCGTCGATGTCGACGACGTCAGGATCATCGACATGCCGGTCGAGGACGCAGCGAAGCTCGTCATCTCGATGGGTCTGGTGTTCCCGGAAGGGGCCGAGCAGGTCAAGGTGATCGCCGCCAATATCGATCAGAACACGGCGCAGAAGCTTCTCGAGAAACCGGCGAAGAAGCCGCCCTCGCGCAAAGCCAGGACGGCAAAGGCCGAAACCGCGGCCAAATAATCTGTACGCTGAGAATATCCTGAGTTTTATCCCGCCGAGATCAGGCGCACCGCGTCATCGCGCTCGAACAGATAGAGCAGGCCGCGCAAGGCCTCGCCGCGCGGCGTTGCGAGCCTGGGATCGCGCGCCAAAATGAGGCCCGCATCATCGCGCGCGGCGGCGAGAAGATCGGCATGCTCGACGATATCGGCCAAACGGAACACCGGAAGCCCGGCCTGGCGCGTTCCCAGCATCTCGCCGGCACCGCGCAGGCGCAGATCCTCCTCGGCGATGCGAAAGCCATCCTCGGTCTCGCGCATGATGCTCAATCGCGCCTTGGCGGTCTCGCCAAGCTTGCCCTGATAGATGAGGAGACAAGTCGATTTGCCCGAGCCGCGCCCGACCCGGCCGCGCAGCTGATGCAGCTGGGCGAGGCCGAAACGTTCGGCGTTCTCGATGACCATCACGGTCGCCTCCGGCACGTCGACGCCGACTTCGACGACGGTGGTGGAAACGAGGAGGGCGATCTCACCCGATTTGAACCGGGCCATGGCGGAATCCTTCTCTGAGCCCTTCATGCGGCCGTGGATGAGGCCGGTGCGGCCCGGAAAGGCTTCCGCTAGAGCCTTAGCGCGATCCTCGGCGGCAGCGAGATCGACGAGTTCGCTGTCCTC
>VAZZ01000360.1:4911-8430 GCA_005884715.1 Alphaproteobacteria bacterium
GACGAGGCCGAGGCTGTGGAACTCGACGTCGTCCTGGAACAGGGCATGGGTGCCGATGAGAATATCGATCTCGCCGGTACTCAACGCCGCGAACAGATCGCTGCGGGTGCGTCCTTTCTCGCGGCCGGTGAGGAGGCCGAGGCGAAGACCGGCCTTCTCGCACAGGGGGCCGAGCGTGGCGAAATGCTGACGCGCCAGAATTTCCGTCGGCACCATCAAGGCGCCCTGCATACCCGATTCTATCGCTGTTGCGAGAGCAAGGAGCGCCACCACTGTCTTGCCGGACCCGACATCGCCTTGCAAAAGGCGAAGCATTCGCTCGGGTGCCGCCATGTCGCGCAGAATCTCCGCCAGCGCGGATTGTTGCGACGAGGTGAGCGAATAGGGCAGAGCCTTGATGATGCTGGCGCTCATTTCACCCGTGCCGGCAAGACTTCGTCCAGCCTTGCGCTTCATATGTTTGCGCACCAGCGACAGCGCCAGCTGATTGGCGAGAAGCTCGTCATAGGCAAGCCGCTCTCGCTCAGGCGTCGCAAGGCTCAGATCGGCATGGGTCTCAGGTCGATGCAGCTGGCGCAGAGATGATGCGAAATCACGCCAGCCCGGGAATTTTCTCGAGGCTCGACCTCACCGCGCGGCCGAGGATCTTGGGCGAGAGGCCGGCGGTCAGAGGATAGACCGGTTCGATCAGCGGCAGCTTGGCGAATTCGCCCGCCGAGACGATGTGATCGGGATGGGCGATCTGCGGTTCACCCTGGAACCAGTCGACTGTCCCTGAGATGAAGCGCGTCTCGCCGGGCGGCAGGAGGCGCTGCAGATGATCGGCAAAAGCGTGGAAGAACACCAAGGTGAGGCTGCCGGTCTTGTCGTGACACTCGACGCGATAGGGCAGGCGCTTGAGATGGGGCGGCGGCGGGCGATGCTTGCCGACGGTAACCTCGACGGTAACGATGCCTTTTTCCGGCAAGCGATCGAGCTTCGGGCGCTCGCGCCGGTCGATTAGGCCTGAGGGCAAATGGAACAGGAGATCGACAATGCGTGCTTCGGTATTCGCATTGGCGCCGGAGGGGCGCAGCAATTTCGCCAGCACCTTGTCGAGCTTGGATCCAATGCCCTTGAGGCCGGTGGCGCTGGCGAAAAGCGGGTTGAGGCGGGGTGGTCGCATGGCCCAATTTCATGTGTCAGCAGTCTCAGCGCAAGTGATTGCGCTTCATCTCTCCACCGGCTAAGCAGGGCGGCCCATGAGCAGCCTGAAAGAAACACCCGAAGCCCGCCGCAAGCGGCTCCTCTGGCGCGCCAGTCATCGCGGCATGCGCGAGATGGACCTGCTGCTCGGCGGCTTTGCCCGCACTCATTTGGACCAGTTGACCGGGAGTGAGCTCGATGAGCTCGAAGCCATCATCGGCCTCCCGGATCGGGAGTTGATGGGCTGGATCCTGGGCGATCATCCGGTTCCACAACTTCAGGCGACGGCGACGCTGAAGGCGCTCCTGAGCTTCCGGCCATGATCGAAGAGAAAGCGCTTGCCGAACGCCTGGGGCTTTCCGGGCGCACCACGGTTTCGGGCGTGCTCGAGGGCCTCGATGCGATGGCGGCCGCGCAAGCGGCGCGCCGCCTCGCCGGCAAGCCGCTCATCCATGTCGCCCTCGATGATCAGCGCATGGCAAGCCTTGCCGAGGCGCTCGCCTTCTTCGCCGCCGATGTCGAGGTCATCGCCTTTCCGGCCTGGGACTGCCTGCCCTATGACCGCGTGTCGCCGGCGGCCAATATCGTCGCGCGGCGCCTGGCGGCCTTGGCTTTGATCGCCGTTCCCACCCAGCAGCCGCGCATCGTGCTCACCAGCGTCAATGCCGTGCTGCAGAGACTGCCGCAAAGCCGGGTCATTGCCGAGACGACATTCTCCGCCGCACCCGGACAATATGTCGATACCGAGAAGCTGCAGCTCTTCCTCCAGCAGAATGGCTATTCGCGCACCGGCACCGTCGTCGATGCCGGCGACTTCGCCATTCGCGGCGGCATCATTGATATCTATCCCCCGGGTGCGGAAGGACCGGTCAGGCTTGATTTCTTCGGCGATGCGCTCGAGACGGTGAGGCGCTTCGATCCGCAGTCGCAGCGCTCGACCGGCACATTGCGCTCGCTCGTGCTCCATCCGGCAAGCGAGGTGCTGCTCACACCCCAGGCGATCGGGCGCTTCCGCACGTCCTACGCAGCCGCCTTCGGCGGCCTTGACATCAATGATCCCCTTTATGAATCGGTGACCAACGGCCGGCGCTATCAGGGCATGGAGCATTGGCTGCCGCTCTTCCACGAGAAGCTCGAAACCATCTTCGATCATGTGGGCGAAGCGGCGGTCTCGCTCGACCATTCGGCCGATGAGGCGGTGAGCGCACGTCTCGAGCAGATCGCCGAGTTCCATGATGCGCGGCGCGAAGCGCTGAACCAGGAAACCTTCGGCGCCGCACCCTACAAGCCGCTGAAGCCCGATGCGCTCTATCTCACGCAGAAGGAATGGAGCGAATTTCTCGCCGACCGATCGGTGCTCGCCTTCACCCCCTTCGAGACACCGGACAGCGCTTCGACGCCCGTGCTCTCGATGGGCGGCCGGCAGGGCCGCAATTTCGCAGCCGAGCGCGTCGAAGCCAGGGCCAATGTCTATGAGGCGGTGCGCGGACACGCCAATGGCCTGCGCGCCGCCGGCAAAAGGGTCGTCATCGCGACATGGTCGGAAGGATCGGCCGAGCGGCTGGAAGGCATCCTGCGCGACCATGAGCTTGCCCCACTCGCTTTGGCCAACGACTGGGATGAAGTCCTGAAGCGGCCCAAGGACATCGTCAGCATCGTCGTTCTCGGGCTCGAAGCCGGTTTCGAGACGGGCGATCTCGCAATGCTCTCGGAGCAGGACATATTGGGCGACCGGCTGGTCAGGCGCGGGCGCAAGGCGCGGAAGGCGAGCGACTTCATTTCCGAGCTCTCAGCGCTCGCACCGGGCGATCTCGTCGTCCATGTCGATCATGGGCTCGGCCGCTTCGAGGGTCTCCGTACCATCGAGGTGCAGGCAGCACCGCATGACTGCCTCTTCATCATGTATGCGGGCAACGACCGTTTGTTCCTGCCCGTCGAGAATATCGAGCTCCTGTCGCGCTACGGGTCCGACGAAGAAGGCGCCCAGCTCGACCGGCTGGGCGGCGGCGCCTGGCAGGCGAAGAAGGCGAAGCTCAAGGAGCGTATCCGCGAGATCGCCGAGAACCTGATCAAGACTGCGGCGGCGCGCGAACTCAAATCGGGCGAGATCCTGCCGCCGCCCGAAGGGCTCTATGACGAATTCTGTGCGCGCTTCCCCTATGAGGAGACGGAGGACCAGCTCGCCGCCATCGAGGCGACGCTCGAAGACCTGCAGAAGGGCCGCCCGATGGACCGGCTCATTTGCGGCGATGTCGGCTTCGGCAAGACCGAAGTGGCGCTGAGAACCGCTTTCGTCGCGGCGATGAACGGCAAGCAGGTGGCCGTGGTGGTGCC
>VAZZ01000358.1 GCA_005884715.1 Alphaproteobacteria bacterium
ACAGGAGAATTTTATGTTCACGAAGATTATGGTTGCCGCCGCCGCGCTGACTGCTGCGGTTGTTATGACGGCGCCGGCCCAGGCGAAGACGAATATCAATATCGGTCTTGGTTTCGGCGGCTATGGTGGCGGCTATGGCGACTACTATGGTGGTGGCTATGACCCCGACTATTACCCGGTCTATGGCGGTGGCTATGGTGGCGTCAGCTGCTGGCAGGCAAAGAAGATCGTGAAGAACCACGGTTTCTATAATGTGTTCCCGACCGACTGCGACGGCAACATCATGCGTTTCAAGGGCAAGAAGTTCGGCGACTGGTATCGCATCAAGGTGAACCATGCGGGCAATATCGTCGACGTCGATCACCTATAAGAATAGACAGAATGCGGAAGAGCGCCCTTTGGGCGCTCTTTTTATTTGGCGAGTCGAGAGGGAGCTGAATACCGGATGAACTTCCTCTCCGATGACGTTCAGACGCAATTCCAGCTATCCGTGGCCTTCCCACTACGACTTCTTTCTGCCTTACGGCACGAAGGATGGCGGTCTTTCTATGTCAAACCCGGCTATAAGAACGTCAACCTGCCAGGAGCCGTCGGGCTTCTGAAACTGAAAGCGCTGAACTGTTTCGGATCCACCTACCGATTCGGAGTAAGCCAAGCGGCGACCAGCTGGAGATCGAACTTGACCCGCGCACCGGCGATGTCATCCGCACCAGCAGCTTTAGAGAGCCTCCCTCTCCTGGCCCGATTGGAATTGTGACAATCCGAGAGAGAAAGGCTCCATAATCGCCGCATTTTCTTCATGATCCTCACGCAACGTGGCTTATGTTGCACGATGGGCGCAATAGAGGAGTTAGGGGTATGGCGAAGAAGTTAATCGTTGCCGGGGTCTTGGGCCTTGGGCTGCTGGCGGCTGGCGCGGTGGGTCCTACCCTAGCGGGCACGAATATCGACATCGGTATCGGTCTGGGCGGCGGACATGGTGGGCACATCAGTTGCCGCCAAGGTGCTCGCATCGTGGCCTATGCGGGATTCAGGCATGTCCGGCCAATCGATTGCGACGGCGGCGAATACGCATATCGCGGTGTTCGCCATGATAGTCTGTACAGGATAATCGTCAGATCGAGGAACGGCCAAATCAAATATGCCGGCCGGATCCGCAGAGGCGGCGGGTATGGTGGTGACGACTACGATGACGGGGGCGGTTATGACGGGGGCGGTTATGACGGCGGCTATGATGACGGTGATTATTGAGACTGATGCGCGGGGAACAACTGCTCCCCGTTCATCCTGCAGGGAAATGATATCATGTTGACCAGATTGGGACTCATCACGGCCGCCGTGCTGTGCGGGACGATGGCTTTCGCGAGCTATGCGGATGCCGGCTCCCGGTTGAAGTTCAGATATTACAACTATGATCCGGACTATGATTATTATTATGGGCCGGAATATCTGCCGGAACCGGGCTATTATCGCTATTTCCGCCGCGACCGGCCGGCCTATCTCAATAACGATGATGACGAAGATTATGCTTATGAACCGGATTATTATGAGCCGGAATATTTGCCGCGCAAACGCAAGACCTATGCGAGGTCTCAGTCTCAGTTACCCTCCGGGACGCAGGCCTCCAAGAAAACGCCGACCTCGATCACTTGCGCCAAGGCGGGTCAGATCGTCTCCGGCTATGGTTTTAAGAGTGTCGAGACGGTGACCTGCACAGGCCAGGTCTACGCTTTCAACGCGACGCGCGACGGCAAGCCATTCTCCGTCAAACTCAATTCAGCCTCCGGCGAATTGACTGAAGTCAAGAAGCGCTAATATCCTGCACGGCAAGAGCCAGGGTTGCGCAGACTCTGGTTCTTGCTGGCGCAGCTCACGTCCTGTATGCGCTAGCCAAGCAAGTTTTGCGAACCTGGACACGAGCGCTTGGATCAGACACTGCCCCCTCCTTTGATTCCGCTTACCCCCCTTCCCGGCAACGGATTGCCGAGAGGGCTGGTGAGCGCGATGGTGAAGACGAAGGA
>VAZZ01000361.1:0-21342 GCA_005884715.1 Alphaproteobacteria bacterium
CGCGTAGCGGGCATGGCGGCGCAGATCGGTGCCGGCGGTCGTGTTCTTGCCGGTCCGTCCGGCGAGACGCGAGGCAAAGCGATCCTTGCGCTGGCCGGTATGGGAAAAGACGACGCGGAAACCGCCTTGGACAGGCTCGCCGCTCAATCCCTCGACGCGGCCGACCTCATCGATATAGGCGACAATCTGGGTGTCCCTGTCGGGCACCGTGCGGGCCGCAAAACGTGCGCCATCCACCGTCAACTCACTGACCTGGCAAGGATATTCGCTCATATCGGGCAACATGAAGCGGCCGAAAACAACGCCGAGTGCCACCGGCTCGTCAGCCGACGGAAATCTTGCGCCAGTCGCGATTGTTGAATTCACGGCTCGGTATCGCCTCTCGATTGTGCTTGGCCCGATGCTATTTGCGGGACCGTAGCAGCAGCAAATTAGCGAAGGCCTAAGAATCCGAGGTTAAGGAAAACTAAATTCGAGGCTCAGAGCCGCGTCCGCCATTAATGATTTGGAAGGCGTGTTGCGAATTTGCCGATGGCACCTTCGGCGGTGGGCGCTTCGCGGCCCCAGGAACCGGCTCGGTCCAGATCGTTCGGGCAGCCGAGAGTTTGAATGTGGTTACCAGGTCATGGCGCGGCCAGCGTATTTCGCGGAACGGCATGATGACGCCAAAGACATACGTCGCCTCGCCATGGCGGGCGCGCAATGGCAGTCCGACAAATTCCGCCGCGATGTTCAACCCCGACAAGGAATTCAACCGGAAGCGCAGGACGAAGGGCTGATGCGTGTCGACGACGCTATCGAGAAGGCGATTGACGGTCTCACGCTCGAGCCGGTCGCCGTGGACAAATGCCGGTTTGCCGGTCAGTTCCATGCTCCATAATCGGCAGACCTTCGTGCCCGCTAGCCGCCAGACATAGTCCCGGCCGGGTTTGCGCTCGATCATGAACAGGAAGGGGACAAGACTGCGAATCTTCCGCAGATCCAGCCAGTCGCGCGGCGGGGCCGACATTTCACCGCGAAGCGCCTCCCAGTAGCGAAACAAAGCGCGGCTGCCGGGATGGAGGATTTCTTCTGGGGTTGCCGCTGCCTTGATGGTATCAGTCATCTGCATTTTGCCGCACTTTGAGCAGTTGTCTCATGGGTGGACGCTTATTGAGGAGATTGCAGATACCGTGCCACGAACGACGGACAGGACCGGCAATGATGCGGAAAAAGCCGTTCATCCAGACAGATCACACAGCGCAAGCGGCCCCATAGTTAACGCGCCGCCGGCGGTGCTCATCGTCATTGCCATTCTGATCGGCATCCATCTGGCGATCCAGTTCGGCGGACCGGACTGGGACATATGGTCGTTAAGAAACTTCTCGCTGATTCCGGTGCGCTTCGGCGGTTTGAAAAGCATCGACATGGTGGAAGGGTCGCAATATTGGAGTCTTGTGACCTACGCGTTCCTGCACGCCAGCTGGATGCATGTGCTGCTCAACTCGTTATGGTTTCTCATCTTCGGCACGCCGGTCGCACGCCAACTCGGGACAGGCCGGTTTCTTCTCATCGCCTTGATCTCGACGATAGGCGGCGCGCTGGTCATGATCGCCGTTTACTGGCAATCTCCCATTCCGGTGGTTGGAGCCTCAGCCGCCGTTTCGGGCCTGGTGGCGGCGGCCATTCCAATAATGTTCGGAAGGCCGAATGTGCCTCTTACGTTTGCCGATTATCTGCGCGATCGGCGCGCCATCATCTTCACGCTGGTTTTTCTGGTGATGACGCTCTCCAGCGGTGTTGCGATCATGCCGACTTTCGCCGACGGCGCGCGCATCGCCTGGGAGGCGCATCTCGGCGGGTTCTTCGCCGGGCTCATTGCCTATTTCTTCATGAGTCGAGAAGGGGTGCACGCTCGCTGAGTTCATGTTACACTCGAACCTCGCGAAGAAGGAGGTGTGCATGACCGTTGCGCAAATTCTCAATGCCAAAGGCCGCGCGGTGATCACCGCGCAGCCTGGCGACACGGTGCGGCCGCATCGGCGGAATCGTGTCGGAACGCGATATCGTACGCGCCGTGGCGCTGGGCGGACCCCGGGCCCTCGACAAGCCGATCAAGGAATTCATGACTTCGTCCGTCAGAACATGCGCGCCGCGCGATACCGAGGCCGAGCTCATGTCGCTGATGACCGAGCATCGGGTGCGCCATCTGCCGGTGGTCGAAGGCGGTAAGCTCGGCGGCATGATCTCGATCGGCGATGTGGTCAAGCATCGCATCGAAGAGATCGAACGCGAAGCCGAGGAGATGAAGAGCTACATCGCCTCGTCGGGATAGCCGGGCGTCACAGAACCGAGATCGTGCGCTCGATTTCGGGCATGGCGTGGTCGACGGCGTCACGGCCCGCCGCGATGGCTTTCTCTGCCTTGTCGAATTCGAACAGACCGAGCCCGTTGGTCCTGGGGGTGAGGGATACATCTGGTGGGTCGCCGGCAAGGCGGGAGCGGGCCAATCGGTCCTGCGTAATGTTGAAGGCGGCGACCAGCACCGAGGTCAAGCTCGGTGCCGTCCTGCCCCTGTCGCTCGCCGCGATATCCGGCGGATTCTGGATAGCGATGCCGGTCGCCGTCTCGGGCCCCAGATTGACGGCGATCACCATGCGGGCGCCGAGCGCGCGGCAAGCAGCGACCGGCACCGGGTTGACGACGCCACCATCAATGAGCCAATGGCCGTTGACGCGGACCGGACGAAAGACGCCGGGCAGAGCGTAGGAAGCCCGGATCGCCGGCGCCAATGCTCCGGCACGCAGCCACAATTCATGGCCGGTACCCAGCTCGGTGGCGATGCAGATGAAGGGAATCTTCGTGTCGGAGAACGTCGCGCCGCCGACCGCATCATCGAGAAGGCAGCCCAGGCGTTCACCGGCGATCAGGCCCGAGCCGCGCCAGGAAATATCGAGCAGCGAGAGGACGCGCCGGCGCGTCAGACCCAGGGCGAAGTCCTTGAGCACCGAGAGCCGGCCTGCCGCATGAAGCCCGCCGGCGAGCGCGCCGATCGATGAGCCGGCAATGGCGCAGGCATGAATGCCGTGCTCTTCGAGCCTTTCGATGACACCTATATGCGCCCAGCCGCGCGCTGCTCCAGCACCGAGTGCCAGCCCGATGGCCTGTCTGATCTTTCCGTTCATGGTGCGAGTTTACACCGTGCACGGAAGATCGGGAAATCTCAGATTGTTTCGAGCTTGTAACCTTGTGAACTGCGGCCCACCCGGCGGTAGAAGCAGGAATGGCGGCCCGTATGGCAGGCGACGCCGCGGCCGGCCATGATCACCGACAGGAGTACGGTGTCCTGATCGCAATCCATCCGGATGTCGACGATCTTCTGCGTGTCGCCTGACGTGGCACCCTTGCGCCACAGTTCCTGACGCGACCGGCTCCAATAATGCGCCTCACCCGTCTCAAGGCTGAGACGGAGGGCTTGCGCATTCATGTAAGCGAGCATCACGACCGAACCGTCATTCGCGTCCATCACGATGGCCGGTATCAGTCCGTGATCGTCATAGACCGGTGCGAAGACAGCCGATTCTTCGTCGCCATTCGCCATTAGAGGGAGAAGCCGCCCGAGGGTGCCCGCACCAGCTCCATGAAGCGGGCCTGGAGCACCGGATTGGACTTGAATTCGCCAGTGAACTGGGTGGTGATGGTCGCGACATTGCGCTTGTTCACGCCGCGCAGCGACATGCACTGATGCACCGCCTCGATGAGAATGGCGGTGCCCTTGGGTTCGAGCGCCGTGTCGATGGCCTTGACGATCTGCGCCGTCATGCTCTCCTGGGTCTGCAGACGGCGGGCATAGATTTCGACGACGCGCGCCAGCTTGGAGATGCCGACCACCGCATGCCCCGGCAGATAGGCGACATGCGCTCGGCCGATGAAAGGGACGATATGGTGTTCACAATGCGAATTGAACTCGATATCGCGCAGCATGACGATGTCGTCATAGCCTTCAACCTCATCGAAGGTGCGCGATAGGGCCTGCAGGGGGTCTTCGCTATAGCCCTTGAAGAACTCCTTATAGGCCTTGACAACGCGCTTTGGCGTATCGATGAGGCCCTGGCGGGTCGGATCGTCGCCCGCCCAAGCGATGAGCGTTCGCACCGCCTCTTCGGCCTCCTCCTGGGAGGGGCGCTTGAGAGCCGATTCCCGGGCGAGTTTTTTGACGACAGCATCCATATTAGGGCTCACTTTGACATCCGTTTTCGCCGATCCCATATCATGGGCTGATGGCAGGGGCAAACACGCCGAAAGACGCTTTGCGGCGCGTTTCCGGCGGAATAGAATGTGTGCATGATCAACGAAATCTACAATCGAAAGATCCTCGAATTCGCGGCCGACATTCCCCGGCTGCAACGCCTCGATGCGCCGGACGCGACGGCAACCGCCATTTCGCGCCTGTGCGGCTCCAAGGTCACAGTCGATGTACGGATGGCCGATGGCGTGATCAGCGATTTCGGCCATGAAGTCAAAGCCTGCGCCCTTGGCCAGGCATCATCCTCGATCATGGGCCGTCACGTCGTGGGTTCTACGCCCGAGGAGCTCAGGCACGTCCGTGGCCAGATGTATGCCATGCTGAAGGAGGGCGGTGCGGCACCAACCGGCAAGTGGGCGGAGCTCGAGGCGCTGCTGCCGGTGCGCGATTTCAAGGCGCGGCATGCCTCGACACTGCTCACCTTCGATGCAGTGGTCGATGCGCTCGATCAGATCGAGGCAAAGGCAAAAGCAAAGGTGCCGGCCTAATCAGCTATCAGCATCAACGTCTCTTGCTTTGGACATCCGGCGCCCGCGGGAAGCGGCTCTGGAGGTCGCGATCGGTCACCGACATGTGGTTGCGGGTATATTGCTCGGATGCCTCCCGCAGCGGCTGGAAATCCCACGGGAAGTGAGCGCCGCGACGCAACGCCTCGAACATCATGAGGCGCGCCTGCTGGCTGGTGAGAACCTGTTCGGTAATGCGGGGAATATCGAAGGCCTGCTCGACCTCGCGGCGGAACGATTGCGCGCGCGCTTGATGATCGGGATATCCCGCCAGATTGCGGCGTTCGTCGGGATCAGCTCCAAGATCGAAAAGCTGATCAGGGTCGGTTGGCGTGTGGATGAATTTCCAGGTGCCACGCCGCAGCATATACATCGGCGCGATAACACCCTCCGCCAGATATTCGCCCCAGGCGGTCGCATTCGCATCTGGCGCCGCACCACATAGCAGCGGATAGAGACTGCGACCATCCACCTTGCGCGCCAGCGTGGCTTTGCCGCCATCGGCGAGATCGGCGAAAGTCGGAAGAATATCGGCAAGCGTGACAGGCTCGCTGACGCGGCGCGGTTTGAACCGCTTCGGCGCCCAGATGATGAGCGGTATATGGGCGGAGGGCTCGAGGAACGACATTTTGTACCACAGGCCGCGCTCGCCGAGAAAATCGCCGTGGTCTGAAGTGAAAACGACGATCGTGTTTTCTAATTGGCCGGTAGCCTTAAGCGTTGCCAGGAGTTTTCCGATCAGATCATCGACATAAGAGATATTGGCGTAATAGCCGTGGCGCGCGGCGCGCACATCCTTCTCCGTTACAACATAGTCGTCCATTGCGGACATCTCGTAGAGACGCCGGCTGTGCGGATCGAGTTCTTCATTGGCAATGGCAGGGATCGACGGCGGATCGATCTCGTCGTCGCGGTAGAGATTCCAGTATTTCCCTCGCGCGGCATAGGGATCGTGCGGATGGGTGAAGGAGGCCATGAGGCAGAAAGGTGTATCGCTGTCGTAGCGCGCATAATCATAGAGCTTGCGGGTGGCAAGGAAGGCGGCCTCGTCATCGAATTCGAGCTGGTTGGTGATCTCGGCGATGCCCGGCTGCAGCACCGATGTCATGTTGTGATACCACCAGTCGATGCGCTCCTGGCGCAGACGCCAATCCGGCGTCCAGCCGAAATCAGCCGGATAGATGTCGGTGGTCAGGCGCTCCTCCAGTCCATGCAGCTGGTCGGGGCCGACGAAGTGCATCTTCCCCGACAGACAGGTGCGATAACCCGAAAGCCTGAGATAATGTGCGAAGGTGGGGATGGAAGAGGGGAATTCCGCGGCATTGTCGTAGACGCCGGTGCGGGACGGCAGCAAGCCATTCATCACCGTGGCGCGGGCTGGGGCGCAAAGCGGGCTCGGTGTATAGGCATTCTCGAAGACGACGCCGGCCTCGGCCAGCCGGTCGAGATGCGGCGTTTTAACGAGCTTGTGACCGTAAGCGCGGAGATAGCGCGCCGCCAATTGATCGGCGATTACGAAAAGAATATTGGGCTTGGCTTGCGGCATGCTTATCTCCATGGCGTCGGTTCAAATCTAACCGGCTTACAAGAGAGACAGAATGTGCGAACGCCGTGATGAGACGCAAAAGCGACAGATGTCCGCGCCGATCGTGATCGGGTTCGTGGGCCTGATCCGCTTCTATCAGCTGACCGTCTCAGCGCTTCTCGGGCGGCGGTGCCGTTACCTCCCGACGTGCTCGGACTATGCGATGGATGCGATCAGGCAACATGGAGCATGGGCCGGTTTCTGGCTCGGCCTCGCGCGTGTGTCGCGCTGCCATCCCTGGGGCGGTGACGGATTCGACCCGGTTCCGCCGGACTTTCCGCGCCATGACTGGCGGCCCTGGCGGCATGTCATGTGGCGGCAGAAATAAAGAAGGCGCCGGAAACTCATCCGGCGCCTTCAGACTGCTGACAATTAAGCAACTTACCAAAGATTCTTAAAGGAATGGATCAGCGCCAGTCGCCGAAGCCATAATTCAGGCTCTCGATAAACGACACGCATCACGAAGTCGCCGTCATGGGGCCTGGTCCAGGAGCCGCGCATCTCGGGCAGCGGGGGTTGGACATCGGCGGCGTGGGCGACAGTGGTGGTCACGGCAGCGAGAGCGGCTGTGCAAAGCCACAGACGAAGAAAAAATCTGATCATGAGGCATCCGACTTGGTTGCGCTGCAGTTCGATCGGGAATGATGACTTGTTAAGGTTAATGATGGGTTATGTGGCGTATTTGCGCGGCGCGCAGATGATCGCTCCATGGTTGACCGCTAGGGGAAGCGCTGCCATAAGCGGCCGCGTTTGAACCAATAGGGCTTACCTGCTGGGTGTGCAGGAGTGAGCGGGAGAAGACCATGATAACCCTTACATTTCCCGACAGCGCGGTGCGCCAGGTGAAAGCGGGACTTTCCGGCGCCGAGCTCGCCGCTTCCATTTCCAAATCGCTTGAAAAGAAAGCCGTCGCCCTGATGAAGGATGGCGTTCTGACCGACCTTGCCGATCCCATCGCCAGGGATGCCAAGGTACGCATCATCACCCGTGACGATGCCGAGGCGCTGGAGCTCATCCGGCATGACTGCGCCCATGTCCTGGCCGAGGCCGTGCAGGAGCTTTATCCCGGCACCCAGGTGACAATCGGGCCGGTGATCGAGAACGGCTTCTACTATGACTTTTTCAGGAATGAACCCTTCACGCCGGAAGATTTTCCCGCGATCGAAAAGAAAATGCGGGAGATCATCGCGCGGGATAAGCCATTTTCTAAGCGAATCGTTTCACGTGAAGCGGCCAAGGAATTTTTCAAGTCAAGGGGCGAGTTGTTCAAGGTCGAGTTGGTCGATGCGATCCCCGGGGACCAGGAGATCAGATTCTACGACCAGGGTGGCTGGATAGATCTGTGCCGCGGCCCGCATATGACTTCGACCGGCAAGATCGGCAGCGCCTTCAAGCTGATGAAGGTGGCTGGCGCCTATTGGCGGGGTGATTCCAAGAACCAGATGCTGACCCGCATCTACGGCACCGCTTGGGCCAATGATAAAGACCTGCAAGCCTATCTGACGGCGCTCGAAGAGGCGGAAAAGCGCGATCATCGCCGGCTCGGACGCGAAATGGACCTGTTCCATTTCCAGGAAGAAGGCCCAGGCGTGGTGTTCTGGCATCCCAAGGGCTGGACGCTGTTCCAGGCGCTCATCGCCTATATGCGCCGGCGGCTCAGCGCCGACTATCAGGAGGTCAATGCACCTCAAGTCCTCGATAAGGTCCTGTGGGAGACGTCCGGCCATTGGGGCTGGTATCGCGAGAACATGTTCAAGGTGCAGACAGCTGGTGATGAGACCGAGGACCAGCGCGTGTTCGCGCTCAAGCCGATGAACTGCCCCGGGCATATCCAGATCTTCAAGCATGGTCTCAAGTCCTATCGCGATCTACCGATCAGGCTTGCGGAATTCGGTACCGTTCATCGCTACGAGCCGTCCGGCGCGCTCCATGGTCTCATGCGGGTGCGCGGTTTCACGCAGGACGATGCGCATGTGTTCTGCACCGAAGACCAGCTTGCCGGCGAATGCCTCAAGATCAACGAGCTTATACTCTCGGTCTATGCCGATTTCGGCTTCGAGGAAGTCATGGTGAAACTGGCGACCCGCCCTGACAAGCGCGTCGGGACCGATCAGATGTGGGACCATGCCGAAGATGTGCTGACCCGCGTCCTTGATAAAATCTCGAAGGAATCGGGCGGGCGCATCAAGACCGGCATCAATCCGGGCGAGGGCACGTTCTACGGGCCTAAATTCGAATATACGCTGCGCGATGCGATCGGGCGGGAATGGCAGTGCGGGACGACCCAGGTCGACTTCAATCTGCCGGAACGCTTCGGCATGTTTTTCGTCGATGCCGACGGACAGAAGAAGACGCCGGTCATGGTGCATCGGGCCATCTGCGGTTCGATGGAGCGCTTCGCCGGTATCCTGATCGCGAATTGCGCCGGACATTTCCCGCTCTGGCTGGCCCCGATCCAGGCGGTCGTCACCACCATCGTCTCGGATGCCGATGACTATGCCGAGAAGGTCCGCCGGGAGATGGTACGCGCCGGCATCAGGGTCGAGACGGATCTGCGCAATGAGAAGATCAACTACAAGGTCCGCGAACATTCGGTGGCCAAGGTCCCGGTCATCCTCGTCGCCGGCAAGCGCGAAGTGGAGGAGGGCACATTGAATGTCCGCCGGCTCGGTTCGCAGACCCAGCAGTCAATGAAGCTCGAGGAAGTGATCCGTCTGCTCAGCGAGGAAGCGACACCACCCGATGTGAGACGCGAGCGGGCGGTCTAGAGTAAAAGTTCTAAAATAACAGATGATTAGAGCCTTTTCTTATGGTTGAAGTAGAGCGGCTCCTTGGAAGCTCCCTCATTCTTTGACGTTCGTTTTTTGGCTCAAGAAAGTGGCTTAACTATCTGCAGCAAGGAAAGTTTCTGCCTTGTCAGGATGGACGCCCACTTCCGCCATGATGCGCCGCGCCAGGACAATGGCGGCGGGCCGCGGCCTCCTTAGCGGCCGGTCGAGCCAGTAGGACACCGGGTTCTTCACCTGATGCTCGTCGACCCTGACAATGCGGCGCGGATGATAGGAGCCCTCGGTCATCGGCGGCCTGTCCAAGGCTATTCCCAGACCATGGGCAGCCGCATCGAGCACCAGATTGTAATCCTCGAAGCGGCGATCCTGAGGGCGCGGCCGATAATCGATGTTCTGGGTGGCGAACCAGGCACGCCAGGCTGAGGCATCAGAATCATGAATGAGCGGGAAGGCGAGCAGGCGCTCGGGAGCACCGCTCCCGATACGCTGGGCAAGTGTCGGCGAGGCGATCGGATGGCAGAACTCTTCGAAAAGCTGGACAGAGATGCGGTTCGGAAGACGGCCCCTTCCGCACCGGATGGCGAGGTCGCCGCCTTCAGTCTCAAGATCGACATGGCGATGTTCCACGGTGAGCTCGATGCGCAACGGGCGATCCGTCCCCTCGAAGCTGACGAGCCGCTGCATCAGCCAGAGTCCGCTGATCGAGGGGATCGACGTCAATCGGACAACAGCGCTGCCGCGCGCGTCCACCCAGCGATCCGAGCCATCGGCGATAATCGACAGGGCTTCGGAGGTGCGCAGATACAGGCGCTGACCTTCAGGCGTGAGGGCAACGCCGCGTGCCTGGCGGTCGAACAGCCGGTGGCCGAACCAGCGTTCGAGCTTGGCGATCTGGCGGCTTACTGCGCCATGGGTGAGGTTCAGGGCATCGGCTGTGGCGGAAAAACTGCCGGTGCGGGCGGCCGTATCAAAGGCTCGCAGCGTGTCGAGGGGCGGTAGAGGTTGCGAGCTGTGATCCATTCTCACAGCTCATAGTTGATTGTTTCGTTTGTCAAGGAGCTCCTTCCGCCCGAAATCGGAACGATGTCAGACACCACCACCACCACACCTCTCTCCGCATCGCGCGATGTCAGCGCCATTGCCGCAGTGATCGCCACCATCCTGATCTGGGCGTCGGCCTTCCCAGCGATCCGTGCCGGGCTCCAGGCCTTCGGGCCGGTAGAACTAGGCGCCGCCCGTTTCGCCATCGCCGGGATACCGGCAGCGGCTTATCTTCTCATCACGCGTCCGGGCTGGCCTGAGCGCGGCGAAATCTGGCGCATCGTCACCGGCGGCGTCTTCTTCGTGGCGCTCTATACCGTGCTCCTCAATGTCGGCGAAAAGACCGTGTCGGCGGGTGCTGCAAGCTTCATCATCAATATCAATCCGATCATCACAGCCATTTTCGCCATGCTGTTGCTGAACGAGACCTTCAGCAGCCGCGCCTGGCTCGGCACCCTTATCTCCTTCGCCGGTATCGGCCTCATCGCGTTCGGTGAAGGCGATGGGTTCAGGATCGATATCGGCGCGCTCTTTGTACTAGGCGCGGCTATGTGCAACACCATCACCACCATCAGCCAGAAGCCGCTCTACAAGAGGCATCGGCCGGTCACCGTGGCCGCGTGGAATATCGTCATCGGGGCGATGATCCTATCACCGGCAATGCCGGCGGCGGCACTGCAGATTCCCCATGCCTCATCGCAAGCGCTCTTTGCCGTGATCTATCTCGGCCTCGGCCCCAGCATGATCGCCTATGCGACCTATTCCATCATGCTGGCGAAGTTCCCGGCGAGCCGGGCGTCGAATTTCCTCTATAGCGTGCCGCCGATTTCGACCCTGCTCGGTTTCCTGTGGCTGGGCGAGGTGCCGAGCCTCATCGCCATCGCGGGCGGCGCCATGGCGCTCATCGGGGTGATCGTGGTCAACCTTACCAGGTGAGCCTCGCACGGCGAAGGTCGTAGCAATATCCCCGACGCGGCGCGATAATGACGGCGAGCCATCATTGCCGGACAAACCATGGACTGTTCAGCCTGCGGCGCACCCGCCAAGCCCGGACAACGCTTCTGCACCTCGTGCGGAGCAGCGCTGGCGCTTGCCTGTCGCGCCTGCGGTGCGCAAAATCCGGCGAGCTCGCGCTTTTGTGGAAATTGCGGTTCGGCGCTGGGGCCGGTGCCGGAGACGCACTCGCCGGAAGGCGAATTGCGTCCGGTCACCGTCCTGTTCGCCGATCTGTCGGGCTTCACCGCACTTGCCAGCGATCGCGATCCTGAAGATGTGCAAAGGCTGCTCAATGATTTCTTCGCCGTGGCCGATGGCGTGATCGTGAGGTTCGGCGGGACGATCGACAAGCATATCGGCGATTGCGTCATGGCGGTGTTCGGCGCGCCTATCGCTCATGGCGATGATGCGGAGCGCGCCGTTGCCGCCGCAATCGGGATCAGCGAGGGTCTCACGCCGCTTGCCGCGCGTTACAATGCGGGGCCTCTCGAGGTCCATTGCGGGCTCGCCGCCGGCACCGTTCTCGCCGGATCGACCGGGAGCGATGCGCACCGGCCCTATACGATCACCGGATCGTCGGTCAATCTCGCGGCCCGGCTCTGCGATCTGGCCAAGCGCGGCGAGATCCTGTTGTCGGACGATCTGGCGGCGGCGACAGCTCACCGTTATTCGACGGAAGCCATCGGCAGCCACAGGCTTGAGGGCTTTGCCGAGGAACTCCCCGTTTTCAGGCTTTCACGCACCGAGCAAATCAGGAGGGACATGAGCGCCCCCAGCTTTGTCGGCCGGGAAGCGGAAGTGAGGCAGATTGACGCCCAGCTCGACATAACCGGCCAGGAAGGGACCGGCCGGATCGTCTATATCCGCGGCGATGCCGGCATCGGCAAGACAAGGCTACTCGAGGAAGCTGCGACCGCCGCCCGCCAGCGCGGCTTTCATTGCCTGTCGGCAGCGATCATGAGTTTCGGTGCCGGCAGCCAGGCCCAGCTTCGCCGCCTCGTCACGCAAGCCCTGCTCGGCATCGAGCCGGGCCTGGATGACACGCAAGTGGCGTCAAGCCTCGCGGCCTTCGTCGCCGAGAACGAGCTCGGCGAGCGCGATGAGACGTTCCTCCATGATCTGATGGGGCTGATGCTGCCGCCGCGGCTGGCGCGCGTCTTCGATACGTTCGATACGCAGGGACGCAGAACGGCACGCGCGGCGACGTTGATGAAGTTCACCGGCCATGCTGCCCGCCAGAGACCGCTCTTCGTCGCCGTCGAGGATCTGCACTGGATCGATGAGGATGGGCTTGATGTCCTGGCGGCGCTGGCGCAAGCAGCACTTGCGCATCCGGTGATGCTGGTCTTCACGGCGCGCCCGGAAAGTGATCCGATCGATACGGCCTGGCGGATGCGGATCGCGCCCACGCCGCTCACCACACTCGATCTTTCGGCGCTTTCCGAACAGGACGCGCGGCGGATCGCCGAACAGGTGTTCGAGGGCAAGAGCGCTCTCGTCAAGGACGTCCTGGCGCGCGCCGCCGGCAATCCGCTGTTCCTGGTGCAGCTTCTCCATCACAAGACGGGAGCTGGCGGCGAAGCGCTTCCGCAATCGATCCAAAGCCTGATCGTCGCGCGTCTCGATCGCCTGAGCGAGGCCGACCGGCGCATCGTCCAGACCGCGTCGGTCCTTGGCCAGCGCTTCACCCAGGATGAGATCGATCATCTGGCTGAGGCGAGCGGCGTTCCGATACAAGCGCTGATCGATGCCTTCCTGATCCGGCCGGGCGCCCAGCATTTTGAATTCGTCCATGCACTGGTGCGCGATGCGACCTACGGCACCTTGCCAAAGTCGCGGCGCCGGGCGTTGCATGTCAAAGCGGCGCAGTGGTACAGGCAGCGCGACAGTCTTGTCGCTGCCGGCCACCTCGACCAGGCGCAGGACCCCGGTGCCGCACAAGCCTATGACGAGGCAGCGCAGAGCGAGTGGGCGATCTATCACTACGACACCGCCATCACGCTCAATAAGCGGGCCATCGCGCTGGCGGAAGAGGGAGCCTTCAAGGCCGAACTCCTGACGCGGCGCGGCGAGATGCTGTTCGAAACCGGACAGATCGCAGCATCGCTCGAAATATGGCCGGAGGCTCGTGCGCTGGCCGAAAGCGAACCGGCGATAGCGTGTCGCGCCAATATTGGTTTCGCGCAAAGTCTCAGGCTGGCCGACCGCTTCGGCGAAGCCTTCGCGGCGCTCGAGCGCGCCGAAGCGATCGCGCATCGCGATCAGCTGCTCCTCGAATTGTCGCGCTCACATCATCTGCGCGGCAATCTGCTGTTCCCGCAAGGCCGTCTTGCCGAATGCCTGGAGGAGCATCACAAGGCACTCGACTTCGCCCGCAAGGTAGGCTCGATCGAGGCGGAGATCCGCGCCTTGGGTGGCCTCGGCGATGGTTACTATGCCAATGGCCGCATGCTCAGCGCCCATGACGCATTCAGCCGCTGCGTTGCGCTCGCCCGCAAGGAAGGTTTCGGGCGCATCGAAGTGGCAAATCTGCCGATGTGCGCGATTACCGCGCTGTCCAAGGGCGAATGGCGCGAGGCCTATGACTGCAATCGCGAGGCGATCCAGCTTGCCGAACGCGCGGGCGCCCGGCGGGCGCTGATGATCGCCCATCACTGCGGCTATTTCTGCCATTTCGAGGCCGACGAACTGACGGTGGCGCGCGAACATGCGGTGAAGGCGGATGAACTCGCCACGGCGCTCGGCGCCAAGCGGTTCGAGGCGGAGAGCAAGATGTTCTTTGCCGAATTGGCTCTGGTCGCCGCGAGGCTCGATGAAGCGCGCCATTATGCGCAATGGGCTTATCGGCTGTGCCAGGAGACCGGGCTCAACTACATGGGGCCGATCGTGCTCGGCATGCTGGCCGAACTCGCGGGCAGCGAAAGCGAACGGCAAGACCTGATCGCCAAGGCACGCGCCATCCTCGCTTCCGGAGCGCCGAGCCACAATCACATGTTCTTCAACAACCACATGATGGCCTCGGCGCTGAAGCGAAGCGAATGGTCAGCTGCCGAGGACTTCGCTCAGGCGCTCGCCGATTATACGGCGAAAGAGCCGTTCCCCTGGGCCGATTTCCTCATCGAGCGGGGGCGCATCCTGATCCGCTTCGGGCAGGGTGACCGTTCGGAAGAGGTAAGGACAGAGCTCGCGCGGGTCGCGGCGCGGGGCCGAAAACTCAATTTCATCCGCGCCACCCGGGCGCTCGACGATGCGCTGGCGAGCTGGCGTTAATTCGCCTGGATGATGGCGCTGATCTTGCCGGGCTCGATGGTGAAAGCGGAAGTCGTCTCGCTGCCATCGATCTGTGTACGCAGATTGTAGTTGCCGGGCTTCAGCACGACTTCGGCTGAGGGTCCGGAGATGCCCGGCAGAGCCTCGCCCTTGGCGTCGGTGATGAACCAGATCACATCATGGTCATCGGCGCCTGCGACGTCGAGGCGGGCGATACCTGCGCTCATATCGATCTCGACGGCCGACATGAGGCCGGGCTTTACCGTCACCTCGGTCATTGCCGTGGCATTGCCCGGCTGGAAGCGGCTTTCGATGCGATAGGAGCCGGCACCCAATCTCAGGATCTCGCCCGGCTCTTCGGTGACCGCGACCAAGGTGCCGCCGTCGATGCCCGAGACCTTGTAGATGCTGGTGAAGGGGCGGGCGGCAGGCAGGCCGATCTGCTTCAGCTTGGGCAGGATGCGCAGGCCGCCGACATTGAACACCAAGGTTACGCCGAGGCGCTGACCTTCGAGCAGCGTCAGTTTGCGCTCGACCTTCACCGCGCCATAGCTTGCTTCCACAATGTAATCGCCGGGCTCGGCCGGAAGCTCGGCGACATCGGCGTCGCGTGCGAGCAGGGTTTCGCCGCCGAAAGCCCTTATCCGCCACGAAATCGGCCGGTTGATGATGCCGCCATCCTCGCTCAATCGCGCATCGAAGCGCAGGGCTTCGCTGCCGGGCCTGGTCAATTCGATACGGATCTGAGATGCGACGTCGGCACCGCTGCCCTCGATAACAGGCGTGCGGTCGATGGCGGCGGTCGAGGAGGTGGCAGAAGCCGGTGAGGCCATGAGAAGAGCCGCCAGGATAAGCAGCATATGGCGGCCCTCGATCATGCGCAACGTTCCCCTGTTCCCCCGACCTGTTCCGGCCGGCCGAATGAGCAAACACCAGATACAGCCCGGGCTCAATATTATGCTTAATTTTTGGTTAACGCGATCGGCGCAATTGAGTTTTGTTTTTTCCGATCTTGACTTTGCCGGGTCGGTTCCCTTGTTAAGGGCGATATGACCAGCCTCAACGACACATCCTCCGCCATTGCTCTCCTCAAAACCCGCAAGTCAGCCTCCGTCAAAGCGATGGGGGAGCCCGGGCCAACGCCCGAACAGCTCAAGACCATCCTCGAAATCGCCGTCAGAGTGCCCGACCACGGCAAGCTCACGCCGTGGCGCCTCGTCCTCTTCGAAGGGGCAGCGCGGCAAAAATTCGGCGATATCATCAAGGTGCGCTGGCAGAAACTTCATCCCGATCACGGTGCGGAGTCGCTCAGCTTCCAGGCGAGCCTGTTCCTCAGAGCGCCCACCGTCATCGCGGTCGTCTCCAAGGCGGGACCGCATGTGAAGATACCGGAATGGGAGCAGTTGCTCTCCGCCGGCGCCTTGACCCAGAACATGCTGCTGGCCGCGGCAGCACTGGGGGTCGGCGCCCAGTGGAACACCGACTGGATCGCCTATGACAAGGAAATCATGGCGGCCATGGGCTTGAGCGGGTCTGAGAAAATCGTCGGCTTTGTCTATTTAGGGACGCCCCAGACCGCACTTGAAGACCGGCCCCGGCCCGATCCCGAAAGCCTCATCACCCGCTGGCGGGGCTGAGCCGATGGCGATCAAAGGTGTTCTCTTCGACAAGGACGGCACGCTGATCGATGTCACCGGCACGTGGGTGCCGGCTTACAAGCAGCTTCTTGCTGAGGTTTTCGCCGATCGCAGTCCCAATGAGATCGAGGCCAAATTCATGGCGGCGGGCTACGACCCAGTGACCGGCGCCTTTCGCGCCGGCTCGGTGCTGGCACAGGGCACGACGCGCGACATCATCGGCATATGGTGGCCGGAGCTCGATGCGCCAGGGATTGCCCAGAAGATGAAACTGCTCGATGTCGACTATCGCGATCTCGGCGTGAAACATCTGAAACCCCTGATGCCGTTGCGGCCCGTTCTGCAGGAGCTGCATGCGCTCAAATTGCGGCTCGGCGTGGCGACCAACGACACGGCGGCCTCGGCGGTACTTCATATGCGGGCGCTCGATGCCGCCGACCTGTTCGACATCATTCTCGGCGCCGACAGTGTGGCGCGGCCGAAACCATCGGGCGATATGATACATGCCTTCGCCGATGCGATCGGCATCGGGGCGAGTGAAGTCGCGATGGTCGGCGACAATCCGCATGACATGGAAACGGCGCATGATGCCGGCGCCGGCCTTGCCATCGGCGTGCTCTCCGGCAATTCGGCGCATGATCATCTGGCACCGCTGGCCGATCATGTGATCGACAGCATATCGGAACTGCCGGCACTCTTAAGGAAACTTGGCTGATGCACTATGATGCTATCGACAACAAGCATGGCCTGCCAAATGATCCGTTCAAGGCGATCGTGGCGCCGCGCCCGATCGGCTGGATTTCGAGCATGGCGAAGAATGGCGTGCCCAATCTGGCGCCCTATAGTTTCTTCAACGCCATTGCCGAGCGCCCGCATTATATCGTGATCGGATCGTCCGATATGAAGGACTCGCTCACCAATATCGAGGCGACGGGCGAGTTCGTTGTCAATCTCGCGACCTATGAACTGCGCGAGCCCATGAACATCTCTTCGTCGCGCGTCGCTCCCGACATCGATGAATTCAAGCTTGCAGGGCTCACCCAGGCGCCGTCGCGCTTCGTCACGCCGCCCAGAATCAAGGAAAGCCCGGCGGCGCTCGAATGCAAACTATTCCAGATCGTGCCGTTGCCGGATGACAATGGCGATGCCGGGCAATGGGCCATCATCGGACGGGTCGTCGGTATCTACATCGATGACCGTTTCATCCACAACGGCCGCGTCGATACGGCGGCAATGAAGCCCATCGCGCGCATGGGCTACAGCGAGTATGCGACGGTGGAGAAGGCCTGGAGCATGCGCCGGCCGGATTAGCCCACCCTGGCGAGAAGTGCCTTTGCCGCCTTGAGATGCGGCACATCGAGCATCTCGCCATCGAGACCGATCACGCCCGCGTCACCGGCTTCGGCGAAGGCCCTTACGATGCGCTGAGCTCGGGCGATAGCCTCGGGCGAAGGCGTGAAGATGCGGTTGACCACTTCGACCTGATCGGGATGGATGCACAGCTTCGCGGTGAAGCCGTCGCGCACCGCGTCGCGGCATTGGGTTTCAAGGCCGGCGAGATCGCGAAAATTGGCGTAGACGCCATCGACCGGTTCGACACCGGCGGCGCGGGCGCCTATCAGGCACAGGGTGCGGGCAAGCTGATAGGGTGCGGTCGGCCGGCCTTCGGCGTCGCGGTTCGACTGCGCGCCCAAAGCCGCGGCCAGATCCTCCATGCCCCAGGTGAGGCCGAGGAGATGAGGCCCGCAATCACCATAGCTGCCGAGATTGAATATCGCGGCCGCCGTCTCGGTGGCGATGGCGATGACGGAAAGGCCCGCCATCGCGATGAGGCGCTTCACATCCGCACCGCTTTCCGATTTCGGCAGCAGAAGGCCGTCGGGCTTCACCGGGATGACGGCCGCTATGTCATCCTCGACGAGGCCGCTTCCCAGCGCATTGACCCTTACGAAGAGCTTGGCATTGCCGCGCGGTGAAGTGAGGACTTCGCGCGCATGTCCGCGCGCTCTCGGCTTGTCGGCGAGCGCAACCGAATCCTCGAGATCGAGGATCACGACATCAGCACCGGCTGCCAGCGCCTTGGGGAGTTTCTTCTCGCTGTCGGCGGGAACGAAGAGGAGTGAACGCATGGCTAGCCTTGATCGGGGCGCTTGCGCATGAAGGCCTGGCGCCGGCATTCGGCGACGAGAGTGCCATCCTGCTTGAAGGCCTTATGATGGAAATCAACGATACCGGCGCCGGCGCGCGATCTGCTCTCGCGCTTCGCGATCACTTCGGTGGTGACGTTCACCGTATCGCCCTGGAACAGCGGGGCAGGGAATTTCACATCGGTCATGCCGAGATTGGCGATGGTGGTGCCGAGCGTCAGGTCATTCACCGAGATGCCGATCATGAGGCCTAAGGTGAACAGCGAATTCATGATCGGCTGGCCCCATTCGGTCTTGGCCGAGAAGTGCCGGTCGATATGCAGGGGTTGGGGATTCATCGTGAGACAGGAGAACATCATGTTGTCCATCTCGGTCACAGTACGCGTGATGGGATGGTGATAGACCTTTCCCGTCTCGAATTCCTCGAACCACAAACCCGCCATGTGATCCTCCTTTCCGGCTTCTTAGAGCACCAGGGAACAAAAGTGAATCACTCCCGCTTCATGCTTTCGGACGAGACCAAGCTTGCAGGACCGGTGAGGGGATTGCCGGAATTTTCACGATATGCCTCCAGCGAAGCAACCGCAGGCTGCGCAAGGAGGCGGGTGAGTCGCGCGGCGAGCCCCCGACCGGCATCAATCCGCCACAATCCAGGCCTGTGGATAAAGCCTTAATGTGATGGTCTAATATTCTGAAATAGCTAGGCTTTCTGGATAAACTGAACCTGTGGATATTCTGTTAACGACGCATTAACCACCGCAGTCGCAGGACTCATCCAAAGACCATGAACGGCTGGTTAGCGAATGCGTTTGGAAGGAATAATCGACATGACAAGATGTCTGCTTGTCGATGAAGATCAAGAGGAACGGCAGGTCTTGAGTGAGCTGCTCGGTCAATACGGGTTCGACATGGCCGAAACCGCTTCGGCGGAGGCCGCCCTCAAGCATTGCCGGGTCAATTCTCCCGATATCGTGGTGACGGCCGACCGGATCGGCAGCATGACCGCCGGCGAATTCGTCAAGCGCGTACGCCGCGCCGCCAATGGCCGCAAGCCGGTTGTCCTGGTCTATACCGAGAAGGCCAATACCGATGAGATCGGCAGCGCCATTCTCGAAGGGGCGGCGGAATTCCTGCTCAAACCCTTCGACCGCGACCTGCTCGAATTCAAGCTCAAGCAGGTGGGATTGCTCTGATTTCGCGATACAGTCCTTCGCCCGGCACAATCCTTTCACAATCTCCGTGCAGTAGGCCCGCTGCTATTATTGGTGGAGGGGTATGATGTTTGCGGGTTTGCGATCGGTCTGGGTGCTGCTTCTCGGCGTCGCCATCCTGTCGCTCGGCCACGGTCTGCATGGCTCACTTATCGGCGTCAGGGCCAGTGCCGAGAATTTCGATGCAGCGACGACCGGTCTCATCATGTCCGGCTATTTCGCCGGCCTCCTGCTCAGTTCCATCGTCACACCGCGCATCGTCCAGAGTGTCGGCCACATACGGGTCTTCGCGGCCTTCGCCTCCGTCGTCTCGACGGCGGTGCTGCTCATCCCGCTCTGGGTGCAGCCGACCTGGTGGTTCCTCATGCGCTTCGTCGCCGGGCTGTGCACGTCTGGCCTGTTCATAGTCTGTGAAAGCTGGCTCAATTCGGTCTCGACCAACAAGAACCGCGGCCAGCTCCTGTCGATCTACATGATCGTGACCTATGCGGCGATGGGCCTCGGGCAACTGCTCCTCAATGTGCCCGATTCATCGGGCTTTTCGCGCTTCATCATCGTCTCGGCCCTTCTGTCGATGGCGATGCTGCCGCTGACTCTCATGCGGTCGGAAACGCCGAGCCTCGCCGGTATCCGTTCGGTGACGCTGGCCGAGATCTATAGATCATCGCCGCTCGCCATCGTCGCCACGCTGGCGAGCGGCATGGCGCAGAGCGCCTTCTTCAGCATGGGCGCTGTCTATGCGTTGATGCAGGGCCTGCCTCTGTCGCTCGTCTCGGTGATGATGGCGCTGCCGCCGCTTGCGCTGATCATTTCGCAATATCCAGCCGGGCTCCTGTCCGATCGCTATGACCGGCGCAGCGTGATCATGATCCTGAGTGCCATCGCCGCGGCGATCGCGTTGATCAGCATCCCGGCTGCCACCATCTCGTCGAGCGTGCTCATTGCTCTCTTCACGGCGTTCGGGGCAATCGCGCTACCGATCTATTCGCTCGTCATCGCTCATGCCAATGATCACATGGCCAAGGAACAGATGCTGGGGGCGTCGAGCAAGCTGGTCCTGCTCTATGGCACCGGCGCCATGGCGGGGCCGTCGATCGCCGGCCAGTTCATGCAGCATATTGGTTCGCCCGGGTTCATGACCTTCATGGCACTCATCTATGCGATCATGGCCGTGCATGCGCTGTGGCGGCGCCGGCAACGTCCGACCACCGTCAAGGCGTCGGCCGGCGACATCATGAAGGCCGGACCGCTGACGACGCCGGTGGCGGCACAGGCGCAGGCGGAAGAGGGTTCGGCGCGTCAGCAAGTGGCCAGTTAACTCACCGGAATCCCACCTCTTTCATGGTGAACCGTTTGTTAATGGTTCCCTGACAATTTCACGTATGCCGTGGATTTGTGAGTGGATTTTTCATGACTGGCCAGCCTGGGCTCGATGTCAGCATCTTCGACATGATTATCGAAGCCGGCGATGCGCAAGCGCGCATGCAGCTTGCGATCGAGCTCGCCCGACTGGCCAGCGATCGTCAGGCGCCGGAGAACGAGCGTCAATGCGTCATCCCGACATTGCTGAAGCTGGCGAGCGATCCGGTGAAGGACGTCCGGCGCATCCTCGCCGAAAGCCTGGTTTCGGCGAGCGATCTCCATGGCGACGTCCTGTTCAGCATCATCGCCGATGATGATGACATAGCGCTGCCATTCCTGGCTTCAACACCGGCGCTCGATCCGTGGAAGATGCGCTCGATCGCGCGCGTCGGCGATGCATCCCGACAGGTCACGCTGGCGGGACGGCCGGATCTCACGGACGATGTGATCCAGGAGATGGTCACCCAGGCCGATCTCGCCGCCTGCCTGGCACTCTTCGTCAATGCGGACTGC
>VAZZ01000361.1:21369-26589 GCA_005884715.1 Alphaproteobacteria bacterium
CCGGATCATGCAGGCCAAGCGCGCTTCCAACCAGGTCCATCAACTGATGGCGGAGCGCGGATGGGTACCGGCCAATGACGCGGCCGACATGGTGGCCGATGCCGAAGAGCGCGCCATACTGCAGATTCTCGAAAGCGCCAATGAAGCCGAACTTCCGCCGCTCATCCGCTTTATGACCAGCCGCAGCATGCTCACCGCCTCCATCATCATGCGTTCGGCTTGCGCCGGGCACATGCGCATTATCGAAGCCGCCATGGCGCATCTGGCAAATTCAACGCCTGCACGAACGGCGGAGGCACTCTATGGCGGAGCCTCGAGCTTCAATTGGCTCTATCGCAGCTCTGGATTGCCGCTGACCTGCATCGGACTCATCCGGGCGGCGGGACAAGTCGAGCGCGAATTGCGCGAGACCCGGCACTCGCTCAGCACCGAGAATTTCAGCCGCCGTCTCATCGAAGAGATCATGACAGGCGATGCCGGCATGGCGGCAGCCGAACGCGCCAAATATCTCGACTTCATCGGGCGCTATTCCAGCGAGCGCATCCGCCAGATCGCGCTTATGCTGCGCGAAGGACTCGTCACCGCGGCCTAGGCGTGCTCATTCCATATTTTCTGGATGGCCGGGTCGAAGTCCGGCCATGAAAAATGCCGGAGCCTTTTGAACTCCGGCATTTTCCGAACTCGCTACGCAACTCACGACAAGGTTGAGTGTAGCCAACGCATCATTAAAGCTTCCCTAAAAACGGAACTGTTCGGCGAGAACTCTTTCCGCGAGACTGTGACCCGGATCGAACAGCAGGCGCGCCGAACGCTTGCGATCCTCGGCGATCTCCACCTTACGGATATTACGGACTTCGACATGATCAGCGACAGCGGCAACCGGGCGCTTCTCGAATTCGAGACACTCGATCGTCACGCGTGCCTCGCGCGGAAGGATGGCGCCGCGCCAACGCCTGGGCCGGAACGGGCTGATTGGCGTCAGCGCAAGCAAAGGTGAGTCGATCGGCAGGATCGGCCCATAGGCCGAGAGATTGTAGGCGGTGCTGCCGGCCGGAGTCGCAAGAATGATGCCGTCGCATGTCAGTTCCTCGAGCCTGACATGATTGTCGATCGAGATCCTGAGCTTTGCCGTCTGGTGGGTCTGGCGCAGGAAGGAGACTTCGTTGAAAGCCATCGCCTTGTGGCTGCGCCCGGCCTGATCGATCGCCGTCATCCGGAGCGGCCTGACGGTGGTGAGCTCGGCTTCGTTAAGGCGCTCGCGCAGCCGCTTTTCGCTGTAGTCGTTCATCAGGAAGCCGACCGATCCGCGATTCATGCCGTAGATCACCTTGCCCGATGACATGAAACGGTGCAGCGTCTGCAGCATGAGGCCGTCGCCGCCAAGAGCGACAATGACATCGGCATCTTCGGCTGCGCTCTGACCATGGAGCTTCACCAGACGGCTGAGGGCGCGGCGGGCCTGAGGAACCTCGGCTGCTACGAAAGCGAGACGGCGAAATTCCATGAAGACTCCGTGGCGTTGACAGGACCCGCTAACTCAATCATTGAAGCGGCGAGATTGGCAAGCCCTCAAATCAGCCTTCGGGACATTCGAGCCAACATGCGCCGCATCGTCTTCTGTATTACATGCCGCCATTCGGTCGATGATAGGGAAGGGCCTGACGGCCTGACCGGCGGCGAGACGCTGGCGCGCCATATGGAGGCCCTGCTTGCGGAAAGACGACGCCGGGACATCGTGGTGGACCGCCAGGCTTGTTTGTGGTCATGCCTGCGCCATTGCAATGTCTTCCTGCAAGACAGCGACCGCTACAGCTATCTTGCCGGCGGTTTCGCTCCGGCGCGCGAGAACGCCGAGGCGATCCTCGCCTGGTTCGATCTCCACGGTGCGAGCGAAAGCGGAGAAGTGCCGTTCAAGGCCTGGCCGCAGGCGATGCGCGGCCATTTCATCGCCCGCTTTCCGCCGGTCAAATCATGAAACGGGTCACGCTTGTCCTCGGCGGGGCGCGCTCCGGCAAGAGTCGTCATGCGGAAGGGCTTGCCCGGCGCCACAAGGGCCGCCTGGTCTATATCGCCACCGGGGAGATCACCGACGATGAAATGCGGCTGCGCATCGAGCGCCATCGCGAAGACCGCGGCGCGAAATGGATGACGATCGAAGCGCCGCTCGATCTGGTGGCCGCCCTGCAGGAAGCGGATCATACATCAGCCTTGATCCTCGTCGAATGCATCACGATGTGGATCAACAATCTCATCTATCATGGGATGGATGTCGCAGCGCAAGTGAGGCGCCTCTGTGGCGCGCTGCCTGAGATGCGTGGCCAGATCGTCATCGTAACCAATGAAGTGGGTTTAGGGATCGTTCCGGACAATGCTCTGGCGCGCGCCTTTCGCGATGAAGCCGGCCGCGCCAACCAGGCTTTGGCCGAAATCGCCGATGAGGTGCTGTTCATTGCCGCCGGCCTGCCGATGACGCTCAAAAAAGCACGGCCAGCGCGACGCAAAGGGCGGTCAAAAGGCTGAGGGCGCGGCCGTAGAGCCGCAAACCATCGCGGATATCGCTAGCATCGAGATCACTTCTTCCATCACCCATGGTGGCGAGATCGACAGGACGTCCACCATAGGAACGCGGACCGCCCAGCCTGATGCCGAGCGCGCCGGCAAGGGCCGCTTCGGGCCAGCCGGCATTCGGCGATGCATGACGCTGCGCGTCGCGTGCCATTGCAGCAAAAGCGGTGCGTGCCTTCTCGCGGCTGGACAAGGCTGCAGCCAAAGCGAAGATCAGGCCGGTGAGGCGGGAAGCGGGGAGATTGACCAGATCATCAAGACGCGCCGCGGCCCAGCCGAAGGACAGATGACGCGGTGATTTGTGACCGATCATGGAATCGGCGGTGTTGATCGACTTGTAGAGGACGATGCCCGGCAGGCCGAACAAAGCAAGCCAGAAAGCCGGGGCGACAACGCCATCAGAGGCATTCTCGCCAAGGCTTTCGAGGGCAGCGCGCGCAACGCCCGAGCGGTCGAGCCCATCAGGGTCACGCCCGACGATGCGGCTCACCGCGATGCGGCCCTGCTCGATCGATATATCAAGACCATCCGCCACCGCCAGAACATGATCGCGGAGCGATTTCTGGGCGAGGAACGGGATGGCGATGACAGCCTCGGCAATCCAGCCATAGGGGAGTTGGCGAAGGAGCAAGGCAACGGCCACGGCAAGACATCCGCTGACCAGCAGCAATGCGAGCAGGGCAATGATCCCCGCCACGCGGTTGCCGGGCTCATCTGCAGGGTTCAGTCTTGCATCGAGCCAGGCGATGAACCGGCCGATCCATTCGACCGGATGGCCGATCTGGCGTGCCAGGAATTGCGGATAGCCGGCGAAGCGCTCGATCAGAAGTGCAAGGGCGGTGGCCGCGAAATACATCTCAGAGCGTCACGGGCGCCGCAAAGCCGAGCAGCCGCTCGATATCGAGGTGACGCCCGAGATGCTCGGCAAGTTTGTCCAGCGTTTGATCGACCTCGACTTCGAAAGCGAGCGTGCTGGTCTCAGCACCAAGGCCGGCAAGGAAATGCCGGCGAAACGCATCGTCGGAAAAGAGGCCGTGAATATAAGTGCCCATTACCCGTGCATTCTTCGACTGCGCTCCATCAGGCGTATCGCCGATCATGGTGAAAGGCCGTTCGCAATCTGATCCTTTGGTGATGCCGAGATGGATTTCATAGCCGGTGACCGTCTCGCCGCTCGAAACATGACGCGCCTCGACCCTGGTCAGTGTCTTGTCGCCTACGAGCGTCGTCTCGACTTCGAGCAGAGCCAGGCCTGGAGTTGATCCTGGCTTTCCTTCCAATCCTTGCGGGTCGTGGATCATCTTTCCCAGCATCTGATAGCCGCCGCACAGGCCGAGCACGGCGCCGCCGCGGCGATGATGAGCGGCAAGATCGATATGCCATCCCTGATCGCGAAGCGCTCCGAGATCGGCGATCGTCGATTTGGAGCCGGGGATTATGATGAGATCGGCGCTTTGCGGCAGCGGCGTGCCGGGCTGGACAATATCGAGTGAGACGCCGGGCTCGAGCTTCAGGGGATCGAGATCGTCGAAATTGGCGATACGCGGCAGGCGGGGCACGGCAATGTGGAGGCGGCCGGTACCGGCGCGGGCTGCCTTCTCCAGTGCGACGGCATCTTCGGCCGGCAGCCGCCCGGCCTCGGCAAAATGCGGGACCACGCCCAGACAGGGCCATCCGGTCCTCGTCTCTAAAAAATTCACAGCTTCTGAAAACAATACAGGATCGCCATGGAAATTATTGATAAGGAAGCCTTTAATACGCCTGGAGTCATCCGGCGCCAAAACTGTTTGCGTGCCGACAAGCGAGGCAATGACGCCGCCGCGATGGATGTCGCCAATGAGGATGACCGGCACGTTTGCCGCCTCGGCAAAGCCCATATTCGCCAGATCACCGTCGCGCAGATTGACCTCGGCCGGGCTGCCGGCGCCCTCGACAATGATAAGATCGGCCTCCTGGGCGAGGATCCGGAAGCTGTCGAGAATGGCCGGCATATGCCGGGCGCGATTGCGGAAGAAGTCGCGGGCACTCTGGGTGACGGTGCGGCGGCCCTGCACGATCACCTGGGCGCCGGTCGCGGTCTCGGGTTTGAGCAGGATAGGATTCATATGGACGGTCGACTCGATCCGGGCGGCGCGCGCCTGCAGCGCCTGCGCGCGGCCGATCTCGCCGCCGTCGATCGTGACCGCCGCATTGTTCGACATGTTTTGGGGCTTGAACGGCAGCACGCGCAGGCCGCGCCGTGTCGCCGCGCGCGCAAGGCCTGCGACGATGAGCGACTTGCCCACGTCGTTTTGCGCATCATGCGATGACATGGGCATAGGAGCCCATGATCCTGTTGTGCCTCAGACCCATCGGGCCCAGATCGCGCGCGGCGGCGTCTTCGGCATGGAAGAGGGGTAATTCCACTTCCTGCTTCTCGATTGTCGAATAGTGGAACTCATGGCCCCTGAGCAGTGGTGGGAAAGGCAAAGCGCCATCATGCTTCAGGCTGCGATAGCCGAGATGAAGCTTGCGCCGGGCAAAGCTCGTGGTGACCGGCAGCAGTCCACTCATGGGATGTTCTTTCCCTTCGGCATCGATCAGCGAGCGGCCCAGCACCATATAGCCGCCGCACTCGCCATAGATCAGCCGGCCCTTATCAGCCGCACCGCGCAG
>VAZZ01000042.1 GCA_005884715.1 Alphaproteobacteria bacterium
GGCGGTAATACAGATCTTCCCGGAACTGCCCCGCCTTGACCATCTCGATCATGTTGCGGTTGGTCGCCGAGATCAGCCTTATATTGACTTTCACGGGCTTGCGCGATCCAACCGGATCGATCTCGCCTTCCTGAATGGCGCGCAGGAGCTTCACCTGCATGTCGAACGGCAATTCAGCCACTTCATCGAGGAAGAGCGTGCCGCCGTCGGCTTCCTGGAACTTGCCGACATGTTTGGCGGTCGCGCCGGTGAAAGAGCCCTTTTCGTGGCCGAACAGGATGCTCTCCACCAGATTTTCTGGGATGGCGCCGCAATTGACGGCGACAAAAGTGCGGCCACGACGCTCGCTCTCGCCATGAATGGCGCGCGCGATGATCTCCTTGCCGACCCCCGACTGGCCTTCGATCAGGATCGGAATATTGGACTGGGCGCCCCTGCGGCCAAGCCGGATGACGCCGGCCATCGCCGCCGATGAGGCGCTCAGGTCGTCGAAGGTGAGCGCGCCGCCGACTTTCTTGTTGAGACGTTTGACCTCTTCAGTAAGGGCATTGACCTTGAGAAGATTCTGCACCGAGACGCGCAGGCGTTCAGGCGAGATCGGCTTCACCGCCCGCCATGCGCTCGAGGAATTCGAGCCCGTCCATGCCTGGCATCATGAGATCGAGAATGACGAGCTCGATCTGGCCGCCCGCCGGGGCGCTCAATATGTCGAGGCCCTTTGCGCCGCTCTCGGCGCTGGCGGTTTCGAAGCCGAACCGCTTGATCATTTCTTCCAGGATGCGCCGCTGGGCCGGGTCGTCTTCAACAATAAGAACGCGCGCTGTCATGCTTGACCGACACCACTCAACTGTTAATGGCCGCACAGAGTAAGGTTTGCCCCAGCACGCCGCCGTGCCGCGCCATGAGCTCCCCCTATTCACGCTCGACTGTGACAAAGAAGGGTAAAGAGCTAATTAAGGACCTGGCGAGAATGGAGACAGTTACCGGCCATGTCCAGAGCCAGCGCGCTGATGTTGTTGGATCTGGCCCTACGTCAGCATTTGCCAGACGTGACATAGCCTCATTGCCGGAACAAGGAGCATGGGCCATATGAGCCCGGCACTCATAAATTGGATCATCGTCCCATGGATTCTGCCGCTTCCGCCCCCCAACTCGGTCCGCTGCCTGAATGGAACCTTGCTGACCTCTATGCCTCGCCAGACGATCCGCTGTTTGCCGGGGATATGCGGCGGGGCGAGGACGAGGCCAAGCGCTTTGCGCAAGACTACAAGGGCAAGCTCGCCAGCCTGTCGGGCGATGAACTCGCCCGGGCTGTCAAGGCCTATGAGCGATTGAGCGACCTTCTCGGTCGCACTGGCTCCTATGCGCAGCTCTATTATGTCGGCGACACGACCGATCCGAAGCGCGCGAAATTCTATGGTGATGTCAGCGCCAGGCTGACCGACATTTCGACGACACTGCTGTTCTTCGAGCTCGAACTCAACAAGATCGCCGATGAGGATCTCGCCCTCAAGCTGAAGGCGCCGGCGCTCGCTTATTACCAGCCGTGGATCGACAATCTGCGCAAGGAAAAGCCCTATCAGCTCGACGACCGAATAGAGGAACTGTTCCTCGAGAAATCGCAGACCGGCTATTCGGCCTGGAACCGTCTGTTCGACGAGAGCCTGGCCGAAATGCGGTTCCCGGTCGAGGGCGAGGAGCTTTCGCTCGAGCCGACGCTGACACTCATGATGTCGCCGCAGGAAGCGAAGCGCAGGGCGGCGGCAGACGCACTGGCCCAGACCTTCAAGAAGAATCTCAGGCTCTTCACTCACATCACCAACACGCTCGCCAAGGACAAGGAAATTTCCGACCGCTGGCGCGGCTTCAAGGACATTTCCGATGCGCGCCATCTGTCGAACCGCGTCGAGCCGGAAGTCGTGGCGGCGCTCGTCGAAGCGGTGCGTGGGGCCTATCCGCGCCTGTCGCATCGCTATTATCAGATGAAGGCGAAATGGCTCGGCAAGAAGAAGCTCGATCACTGGGACCGCAACGCGCCGCTTCCCGATGAGGATACCCGCGATGTCGCCTGGGACGACGCCAAGGCGACCGTTCTCAATGCCTATAAGGGCTTCGCGCCGGAAATGGCCGAAATCGCCGGCCGCTTCTTCGAGCGCAAATGGATCGATGCGCCGGTCAGGCCCGGCAAGACGTCAGGCGCCTTCGCCCATCCGACGGTGCCCTCGGCGCATCCCTATGTTCTGCTCAACTACATGGGCAAGACGCGCGATGTGATGACGCTTGCCCATGAGTTGGGACACGGCGTGCATCAGGTGCTCGCGGCCGACCAGGGCGCTCTTATGGCGCAGACGCCGCTGACGCTCGCTGAAACTGCGTCGGTCTTTGGCGAGATGCTGACCTTCCAGGCGCTGCTCAAGGGAGCCAAGGACAAAAAGAAGCGCAAGGCGATGCTCGCCGGCAAAGTCGAGGACATGCTCAATACCGTGGTGCGCCAGATCGCCTTCTATTCCTTCGAGCGCAAGATCCACACGGCGCGCAAGGAGGGCGAACTCACCGCCGATCAGATCAATGCCCTGTGGCTCGAAGTCCAAGGCGAGAGCCTAGGCCCCGGTATCGCCTTTGGTGAAGGCTATGAGACCTTCTGGGTCTATGTCTCGCATTTCATCCATTCGCCTTTTTATGTCTATGCGTATGCGTTTGGCGATTGCCTGGTGAATTCTCTCTATGCCCGCTATGCCGAAAGTACCGCAGGTTTCCAGGAAAAATACTTCGCCATGCTGAAAGCCGGCGGCACCAAGCATCATAGCGAATTGCTAAAACCTTTCGGCCTCGATGCGAGCGATCCCACCTTCTGGCAGAAGGGACTCAAGGTCATCGAAGGCTTCATCGATGAGCTCGAGGCAATGGAAATCGCGTGAAAAAGAGCGGTGAGGATCCAGTGGCCGATGATGAAAACAGCCTGACCGGACGCCTCCTGCGCTACGCGAATGTCGGGACGGGTGTGGGCGGTGCGGTTGCCCGCATCGCCGCCGCACGGTTTCTCGGCGGGGAAAGGGGATCGACCGCCGAAGGCCAGCTTCTCGCCGAAGCGCTCGGCAATCTCAAAGGCCCCTTGATGAAGGTGGCGCAGCTTCTCGCTACGATCCCCGATGCGCTGCCTGCCGCCTATGCGGCCGAGCTCGCCCAGCTCCAGTCGCAGGCGCCGGCCATGGGCTGGGCCTTCGTCAGGAGGCGCATGGCCGCCGAATTAGGCCCCGAATGGCGCACGCTCTTTTCCGAATTCTCGCATGAGGCTTCCCATGCCGCCTCACTCGGACAGGTTCATCGCGCCCGGTCGCTTGACGGGCGCCTGCTCGCCTGCAAGCTGCAATATCCCGACATGGATTCAGCCGTCGAGGACGATCTCAAGCAGCTCAATATCATCTTCGCGCTGCACAAGCGGACCAATCCGGCGATCGACACCAGCGAGATCGGCGAGGAGATCGCGGCACGCTTGCGCGAAGAGCTCGATTATGTTCGCGAGGCCAAGCATATCCGCCTCTATACCGAGATCCTGAAGGGCCATTCGACCATTCATGTGCCGCAAGTGGAGCCCCAACTGTCGACGCGCCGGCTCATCACCATGAGCTGGCTCGAGGGCCGCAAGCTGCTTGAATTCAAGCAGCACGATCTCGGCGCTCGCAACCTTCTCGCCCAGCACCTGTTCGAGGCATGGTGGACGCCGTTCTGCGGCCATGCGGTGATCCATGGCGATCCGCATCTCGGCAATTATTCCGCGGCCCTCGATGCGAGCGGGGCGCCCACCGGCCTCAACCTCCTGGATTATGGCTGCATCCGCATCTTTCCGCCGCGCTTCGTCGAAGGCGTCGTCGATCTCTATCGCGGACTTCTGGCCAATGATCGCGAGCGTATCGTGCACGCCTATGAAATCTGGGGCTTCGAGGGCCTCTCCAACGAACTGATCGACATACTCAATATTTGGGCGCGCTTCATCTATGGGCCGTTGATGGAGGACCGGGTGCGCGCCATCGCGGATGGGGTTTCGCCCGCCGAATATGGCCGGCGGCAGGCCTTCCAGGTGCATCGGGCGCTGAAAACAAAGGGGCCGGTCAAGGTGCCGCGCGAATTCGTGTTCATGGACCGGGCCGCCATCGGCCTTGGCGGGGTGTTCATCCATCTGCGCGCCGAGCTTAATTTCTACCGGCTGTTCAACGAGGCGCTCGAGGGCTTCACGCTTGAAGGGGTAGCCGAGCGGCAAAAGACGGCGCTCGCGGCGGCGGGGCTTTCCGGCCTCTGACGGAGTTCCGGGCCGCCCCTCTGGGACTCATCGCCGCGCCAGACCTCAGTTCTTGCGGCAGGTGAGGCTCTGGGCTAGTTAGGCTTCCTGGATTCTAGGAGTTTCGAGGGGATTTCCGACATGGCGGAGCAATCAGCGGACCATCATCTGGATATTGACGCGCATCAAAGGACCTATGGCGCCTTCGTGCGCGGCTCGGTCGTGCTGGCCATCATCTGCGGCTTCGTGCTCGTCGCTTTGTGTTCCTTCGCCTTCGGTAAGTCGCTGAACGTCTTCACCGGCTTTGCCGGGCTGATCATCGGCATCATCGCCGTCCTGATCGACGTGCGCTCGGGATCGCAGCGCTGGTTCCTGTCGCTCGGCGCCCTCGTGCTCTTCGCATTGATTACCGCCGCTAACGTCGGTTAGGGCTCCGACATATGAAGATCGCGGTCTCTGCCGAAACATATCCGGGCGAGAGCCGCGTTGCGGCGACCCCCGATACGATCAAGGCCTTTGTGAAGAAGGGGTTTGACGTTGCCGTCGAAGCCGGGGCGGGCACCGGTGCCTTCATATCGGATGACTCCTTTGCCGGAGCCGGCGCCAAGATCGGAAAGGGCGATGCGGCGCTGAAAGACGCCGATATCCTGCTCAGCGTCCGCCGGCCGGAAGCCAAGATCACCAAATCGCTGAAGAGGGGTGCCATCGTCACCGCCATTCTCGACCCTTACGCTGATCGGCCGGGGCTCGAGGCGCTCGCCAAACAGGGGCTCACCCTTTTTGCGATGGAACTGATGCCGCGCATAACCCGGGCGCAATCCATGGATGTGCTCTCCTCGCAGGCCAATCTCGCCGGCTACAAGGCAGTGATCGATGCCGCCGCGCAATTCGGCCGCGCCTTTCCGATGATGATGACGGCGGCGGGCACGGTGCCGCCGGCCAAGGTCTTCATCATGGGTGTGGGCGTCGCAGGCTTGCAGGCCATTGCGACGGCGCGTCGTCTCGGCGCCATCGTCTCGGCGACCGATGTACGCAAGGCGACGGAAGAACAGGTGAAGAGCCTCGGCGCCAAATTCGTCTTCGCCAATGTGGCCGATGCCGCGACCGCTGGCGGCTATGCCAAGGAACTCTCGGCCGAAGACAAGGCCAAGCAGGCGGCTCTCATCGCCGAGCATATCAAAGGCCAGGACATCGTCATCACCACGGCGCTCATTCCGGGAAGACCGGCGCCGGTTCTCGTCACCAAAGAGATGGTCGAGACGATGAAGCCAGGCTCGGTCATCGTCGATCTGGCGGTCGAGCGTGGCGGCAACTGCCCGCTGTCGAAGCCGGGCGAAATCGTGATGCACAAGGGCGTCACGATCATGGGCAATCTCAATCTCGCCGGCAGGCTCGCCGGCAATGCCTCGCCGCTCTATGCCAGAAACCTGCAGAATTTCCTCGATCCGCTGATCAAGGACGGGGCGCTCAAGATCGACTGGGCCGATGAGATCATCGCCGGCACGCTTGTCGCCAGGGATGGTGAGCTGGTGCACAAGATGTTCAAGTCCTGAGGCCATCCAGATGGAACATGTGATCGATCCCTTCGTCTCGCTCTTTGCGATCTTCGTGCTGGCGGTCTTCGTCGGCTATTATGTAGTGTGGAATGTGACACCGGCGCTGCATACGCCGCTCATGTCGGTCACCAATGCGATCTCCTCGGTGATCGTGGTGGGCGCGCTTCTCGCCGTAGGTGCGGGCGCCATCGCGTCCGGCTCGACACTCGCCATGATCTTCGGCTTCCTCGCTTTGATCCTCGCCTCGGTCAATATCTTCGGTGGCTTCCTCGTCACCCAGCGCATGCTGGCGATGTACAAGAAGAAGGGGAAGTAGGCGCATGTCGGCCTCACTCGCTGCGTTTCTGTATCTGGTCTCGGGCGCCTTGTTCATCATGGCGTTGCGCGGGCTGTCGAGCCCCGAAGCCTCGAGGCAGGGCAATTTCTACGGCATGACCGGCATGGGGCTTGCCATCGTGACGACGCTGCTTCTGGCAGCGCCGGCGAGCGGACTTGCCTGGGCGCTGATCATCGGCGGCATCGCGATCGGCGGCGCCATCGGCGCCGTCACTGCCAGACGCATCGCCATGACGGCGATGCCACAGCTTGTCGCCGCCTTCCATTCACTCGTCGGTCTCGCCGCCGTCTTCGTGGCAGCGGCCGCCTATTATTCGCCGGAAGCCTTCGGCATCGCCACCGATGGCGTGATCCATGCCCAGAGCCGCATCGAAATGGCGCTCGGTGCGGCCATTGGTGCCCTCACCTTCACCGGCTCGATCATCGCCTTCCTCAAGCTCGATGGGCGGATGAGCGGCAAGCCGATCATTTTGCCGGGCCGGCATTACATCAATATCGCGCTTGGCCTCGCACTCCTCGCCTCCATTTACGCCTTCTTCGCAAGTCAGAGTGTCCTCGCCTTCTGGCTCATCGTGGCGATCAGCTTTGCGCTCGGCTTCCTGCTGATCGTGCCGATCGGCGGCGCCGATATGCCGGTCGTCATCTCGATGCTCAATTCCTATTCGGGCTGGGCCGCAGCGGGCATCGGCTTCACGCTCGCCAATACGGCACTGATCATCACTGGCGCACTCGTCGGGTCATCGGGCGCCATCCTCTCCTACATCATGTGCAAGGGCATGAACCGCTCCTTCATCAGCGTCATTCTCGGTGGCTTCGGCGGCGAGACGACGGCGGCCGCGGGTGGTGCCGATGCACGTCCGGTCAAGCAGGGCTCGGCGGATGATGCCGCCTTCATCATGAAGAATGCCGGCTCCGTCATCATCGTGCCGGGCTACGGCATGGCGGTGGCGCAGGCCCAGCATGCATTGCGCGAATTGGCCGACCTCCTCAAGGCAGCGGGCGTCACCGTCAAATATGCGATCCATCCGGTGGCGGGGCGCATGCCCGGCCATATGAACGTACTGCTCGCAGAAGCGAGCGTGCCCTATGACGACGTGTTCGAGCTCGAGGATATCAATTCGGAGTTCGCGCAGACGGATGTCGCCTTCGTCATCGGCGCCAATGACGTGACCAATCCGGCCGCCAAGGACGATCCCGCCTCGCCGATCTTCGGCATGCCGGTGCTGGAGGTATGGAAGGCCAATACCGTGATGTTCATCAAGCGCGGCATGTCGTCGGGCTATGCCGGTATCGACAATACGCTGTTCTATCGCGACAATACGATGATGCTGTTCGGCGACGCCAAGAAGATGACGGAAGAGATCGTCAAGGGAATGTGAAAAGACAGCCTATCTGTCGCTCAGACCTTGGCCATCATGTTCCCTGCTTTTATTCCCGGCAATCGATGCAGATAGGCATTGAGTCGAGGTGGGAATGGATAGGACGACAGCGGCGTTCAAAGGTATAACGAGGCTGTGTGTGGGCTGAAGGGGGCGGTCACACAACCACTGTCACCGCGCCACGCAATCGTCTAGATTTGGCGGCATTTACCGCCGCTTGAGATTTCCAAAGGCGACCATGACCGACGCTATCGAACTACCCAAAGTCTATCTCGTCCGCATGATGGTGTTCATGCTGGTCGTCTCCATCTTGGCCGTCGTCCTTTATCCCCATATGAAGCGGGCCTTTATGGCCAATCCGGGCCTCAATTCCGTGATCATCGGGGCGCTCCTCCTGGGGGTTGGATATGCCTTCCGCATGGTCGTGCGCCTGTGGCCAGAGATCAGCTGGCTCAACGGGTTCCGGATCGCCAATCCGGGCCTCGAAGTAACCCACACGCCGAGGTTGCTGGGTCCCATGGCGACTCTGTTCCGCGACCGGCTGCACCGCACCGTGCTTTCGCCCCTGACCATGCGCTCGCTCCTCGATTCGCTGGCCTCGCGGCTCGACGAGGCGCGCGACATGTCGCGCTATCTCGTCGCCCTGCTGATTTTCCTCGGCCTTCTCGGCACCTTCTGGGGCCTGCTCGAGACTGTTTCCTCGGTCGGTGACGCCATAAGGTCGCTTGATGTCACCTCGGCCCAGTCGGCCACCGTTTTCGAAGAGCTCAAGACCGGCCTCCAGGCGCCTTTGTCGGGCATGGGCCTTGCCTTCTCGTCCTCACTTTTCGGTCTCGCGGGATCGCTGATCCTGGGTTTCCTCGACCTGCAGGCGAGCCAGGCGCAGAACCGCTTCTATAACGACCTCGAAGACTGGCTTTCGACGATCACCGATCTCCAGGTCGGGGAAGGCGGCGGGACGAGCCTGCCGAGCCACCTCAGGGTCGATCTGGCGGGCCTGCACAAGGGCATCGAGCGCATCAACCAGACGCTGGATGAGGCCCTGACCGCGGAGCAGCCCGCGACGAGCACTGGGCTCCCCGCAATGTCCGCCCAGGACGGCGAATCGATGGAGAAGCTTGCCGATGCGGTGGCAAGCCTGGTGCAGCAAATGCGCGAAGAGCAGAAGATCGTCAGGCAATGGGCGCAGGCACAGCAGGTTCAGCAGAACGAGATGCAGAAGCTCATCTTGCGCACCACCAAGCAGACGTCCACCCCAGCCAGCCGGTTCAGCCAGGCGGCGGGCGTCGAGGACGAGGAATAGTCCATGGCGCATGCGCTCTCGCGACGAAGGCGGCATGACGATGCGCCCTATTGGCCGGGCTTCGTCGATGCGATGGCGCAGCTCCTGCTCGTCATCACCTTCCTGCTCTCGGTGTTCATCGTCGCACAGTTCCTCCTGGCGCGCGAAATATCGGGCCAGGACAGTGCGCTCGGCCAATTGCGCTCGCAGATCGCCGAACTCACCCAATTGTTGGCGCTGGAGAAATCGGCCAAGTCCGAGCTCGAGCTCAATCTCTCAACGCTGGGTGATGATCTCGAAGCGGAGAAAGCCAAATCAGCCAGTCTGTCACTCGCGCTCGAGGGCGAGAACGCCAAGGGGGCCAGTGCCGGTTCGACCATTTCCGGATTGCGCACCGAGCTCGACAAGGAAAAGCAGCTGTCATCGGATGCTCTCGCCAAGGTCGAACTGCTCAACCAGCAACTTGCGGCATTGCGCCGGCAGATCGCCGCCTTGTCCGGTCTCCTGTCCGACGCCGAAACGCGCTCGCGCACCGACCAGGCGCAGATCATCGATCTCGGCAAGAGGCTCAATTCGGCGCTGGCTCAGCGGGTCCAGGAGCTGACGCGCTATCGCTCGGAATTCTTCGGGCGGCTGCGGAAGATCCTGAGCCAGCGTTCCGATATCCTGGTGGTCGGCGACCGTTTCGTCTTCCAGTCGGAAGTACTGTTCCCCAAGGGCTCGGCCGAAATCCAGCCGGCCGGCCTCG
>VAZZ01000362.1 GCA_005884715.1 Alphaproteobacteria bacterium
CGTTTGCCCGCCATTTCGGTAACGATGCCGCCATAATCCGCACCATTCCGAATACGCCGGCGGCGATCGGCCGCGGTATCACCGCGATGGCCGCCAACATGAATGTGTCGCCGGCGCAGATCGCACTCGCGACCGAACTCCTCTCGGCGATCGGCGAGGTGGTGGCCGTTGCTGATGAGACGCTGATCGATGCGGCGACCGCGGTCTCTGGTTCGGGTCCGGCCTATGTCTTCTATCTCACCGAATGCCTGGCGGCCGGGGGGGTTGCCGCCGGCCTGCCGCAGGATGTCGCAATGCAGCTGGCGCGGGCGACGGTCGCGGGTGCAGGCGAGCTCATGCGGGTGAGCGGACAGCCGGCGGCGACGCTGCGGCAGAATGTGACGTCGCCTAAGGGCACGACCCATGCGGCACTGCAAGTGCTGATGGCCGAAAACGGGCTTGAGCCCCTGATGAAGAAGGCGATCGATGCGGCCACCCGCCGCTCGCGCGAATTGGCAAGCTGACGAGGCCTCCGGGGTCCGCTACACTCCCCAGCATGGGTAATGAAACGCGCGAACGCATCATCGAGGCTGCCTTCCGGCTAGCGGCGGAAAAGCCGTGGGCTGACATCACGCTCCCCGCCATCGCGGAGGCGGCCGGATTGAGCCTCGCCGAGCTGGCGCAACACGTCTCCGGCAAGCCTGATATTCTCGATGCCTTCGCCCGCTTCATGGATGCGAGGCTCCTGGCATCGCTCAAGGACGATCCGGTCGAGGGCGACGCGCATGACCGCCTGTTCGATATCATGCTGCGCCGGTTCGAATTACTGGCGCCCTATAAAGCAGCGATCGCCAATATCGCCAAGGTGCCGGCGGATGGGCCGGTCGAATGGCTCGCTCTCCTCGCATCGGCGCTCGTTACGCAAAACTGGATGTTGGCCGCGGCCGATATCCGGCTCTCCGGCGCCAAGGGTAATATTGCCAAGCTTGGGCTCACCAAGATCCAGGCCGACACGCTGCGGGTCTGGCTCAAGTACGACGATAGCGGGCTGGCCCGCACCATGGCTGCACTCGACCGCAAGCTCAGGGATGGCGAAGCGCTGATGAAACGGCTTGAAACGCCGATCGCCCTGTGCTCTGGCTTGGCCCGCGTTTTCCGCAGTCTCCGGGAAGAGCGGACATCCTCAAAGACACAGGCACATGACACAGCCGACTGATAAAGCAGCGCCGATCACTTTCGATGATTTTCTCAAGGTCGATATAAGGGCAGGGACCATCGTCGAGGTGGAACCCTTTCCGGAAGCGCGCAAGCCCGCCTTCAAGCTGAAGATCGATTTCGGCCCTGCAATCGGGGTCAAGAAATCCTCGGCCCAGATCACCAAGCATTACGGGCTCGATGAACTGGTCGGCCGGCAGGTGGTGGCGGTGGTCAATTTTCCGCCGCGCCAGATCGGCAGGTTCATGTCGGAAGTGCTTACCCTCGGCTTTCCCGACGAAGAGGGTGAAGTCGTGTTGAGCGCCATCGAGCGGAAAGTGCCCAATGGCGGCCGGCTTTATTGAAGTTCCTCACGCATTGACGAGCTTCAGGCCCTCGTCAGTATAACGCTTGCCCGCGCGTTCAGCGTCACATCCACCGCGCCGACATTCTCTTCAAGGTGCTTCACCTTGCGCACGCCGGGGATCGGCACGATGAAATCGCCCTGATGCAGCACCCAGGCGAGAGCGAGTTGCGCCGCCGTCACGCCTTTTTCGCGGGCCAGCCGCTCAAGTGTCTCCACCAGAGATAGATTTGCCTTGATCGTGTCCTGCTGGAAGCGCGGTTGTGTGCGCCGCCAGTCATTGTCGCCAAGCGCATCGAGATTCCGAATTGCACCGGTCAGGAAGCCGCGACCGAGCGGACTGTAAGGCACGAAGCCGATTCCGAGTTCGCGGCAGGTGGCGAGCACCTCTGCTTCCGGATCGCGCGTCCACAATGAGTATTCGCTCTGCACCGCGGCAATCGGATGAACCCGATGGGCCCGGCGGATTGTTGCGGCACTGGCTTCGGAAAGGCCGAGCGCCTTCACCTTTCCGGCTTGGACCAGTTCAGCCATGGCGCCAACCGTATCTTCGATCGCAATATTGGGATCGACACGATGCTGGTAATAAAGATCGATGCTATCGATACCGAGACGCTTGAGGGAAGCGTCGGCCACTTCCTTCACATGTTGGGGACGGCTGTCGACCCCGGTGATCGGAGAGGGGCCAGTGCGCTTCTTGTTGAAGGTGAAGCCGAATTTGGTTGCGATCACCACCTTGTCGCGCAAGTCCCTCAGGGCCTTGCCCAGCAGGAGCTCATTGTCGAAGGGACCGTAGACTTCCGCCGTGTCGAAGAACGTCACGCCCAGATCGACGGCGCGCCGCAAGGTCTCGATGGATTTCGATTCCTCCTGACCGCCATATGCATATGTCATGCCCATGCAGCCGAGGCCAATGGCGGAAACGGTGAGATCGGCGCCAAGTTTGCGTTGTTTCATGGTCTTCTCCTATCGGGAAATTTCATATTCTATCTGGGGATTCGCGCTTTGAGCGACAAGTCGAAATGCATATCTATTGCAGCCGCGTAATGCGCGGGCGATATTCGAGCTCGCGCAAAAGCTTGCGGCGCATGGCTTCGGCGAAATCCTCGTAATCCTTCG
>VAZZ01000363.1 GCA_005884715.1 Alphaproteobacteria bacterium
CCCCGAGAGCACTGCCGAGATCGGCGTCGGCCCCTCGGCATGTGCATCGGGAAGCCAGGCATGGAGCGGGGCCAGCCCGACCTTGGTACCGTAGCCGAGTAGCAGAAAAACGAAAGCGACGTTCAAGAGCTCAGGGCTGAAGCTGCCGGCTTTCTCGATCAGCGTGGTCCACACCATGGCATCGGATCCCTCGCCGATCACCGGTCGGGCCGCCATGTAAACGAGGATCGTTCCGAACAGGGCAAGGGCGATGCCGACGCTGCCCAGGATGAAATATTTCCAGGCGGCTTCGAGAGCCTCGTGAGTGCGATAGATTCCGACCATCAACACTGTCGTTAGTGTGGCGAGTTCGATAGCCACCCACATAAGGCCGATGTTGTTTGCGGTGAGCCCGAGATTCATGGCGAACATCAGGGTCTGATACATGGCATGGTAAAAGCGCAGGTGGCCAGGCGTAAGTCGGCCGATCTCCAACTCGTGTCCAATATAGCTGGCGCTGAACACGCTGGTCGTGAACGCAACGAACGTCGTCAGGACGATAAAGACGTTATTCAGATCGTCAACATTGAGGCGAGCAGCAGCCCAGTAACTGGGCAGCAGCGCCAGTACTCCCGCAGTAACCGCGGGAATGATCAGCACGGCAGTTAGCGGCTCGATAGATAATTGGTCGAACAAATTATTCACTGGCGCTCCCCGCGATGCTCGTCAAGCGCCTGAAGATCGACCGAATCAAACCGCTCGCGAATGCGAAAGAGGAACACGCCGATGACGATGAAGGCGACCAGAACGGAGAATGCCACACTGATTTCAACGACGAGCGGCATGCCCCTGGCAGCCGTAGCTGCGAGGATCAGACCGTTCTCGATCGACATGAAGCCGACAATCTGGCTAACCGCATTGCGCCGCGTCACCATCATGAGCAGGCCGAGCAGCAGAATGGACAGCGCAAATGCAAGATCTTCGCGGGCCAATGGATCGGCTGTTTCCGCAGCCTTGAGCATGACGACCATTGAGAGCGCGACCAGCGCGACACCAAAGAGCAAAGTCGGCCCGATGCCCACGACCGTCTCGATTTCCCGGTGGATGCCGAGTTTGATCACGACTCTGCGCAGGGCGACCGGAATGATGATGCCTTTGAGTACCAGCGCGATCGCGGCCGGAACGTAGAGATGCGGTGCATCCTGGATGTAAGCCTGCCAGGCCACCGAGGCAGAGAGCACTATTGCATGCAGCGCAAAGACATTGAGCAGGGCAAACATACGATCCTGGTAGAGCAACATGAAACTCACCAGCACCATAGTGCCGGCGAGCATATGCGCCACATCGAGGGAGAAGCCGTTCATCAAAAGCTCCGTGAAACGAAAAGCAGAAGCATGCCAAGCAATCCGAGCATCAAGGCAATGCCGAGGAAGTCCGGTACCCGGAACACGCGCATTTTGGCGACCGAGGTCTCGAACAGGACAAGCAGAAAACCGCCCACACCGACCTTTGCCAGATAGCTTGCCAGGCCGATCGCATAAGCGGTGGGGCCGCTTCCCACCGGCGCCATCCCCCATGGCATGAAGATGCAAGCGATGAGCGAGACATAGAGCAACAGCTTAAGGGCAGCGGCCAGCTCCAGGACCGCGAGATGCCTTCCAGAGTACTCCAGGATCATGGCCTCGTGCACCATCGTGAGCTCGAGATGGGTGGCAGGGTTGTCCACGGGAATGCGTGCATTTTCAGCCAGCGCTACGATAATGAGGGCAATGAGTGCCAGTCCCAGCGAAACGCGCAGGCTGGCGTGTGTTTGCATGAATTCGGCGACGACCGAGAGTTGGGTCGAGCCGGCAAGAAGAGCGAGCGTGAACACGATCATCATCATCGCCGGCTCCGCAAGCGAGGCAAACATCATCTCGCGACTCGAGCCGATGCCGCCGAAGCTGGTGCCGATATCCATGCCGACAAGCGCCAGGAAGAATCGCGACGAGCCGATGAGCGCCGTGATGGCAATCAGGTCGGCAGTCCAGCTGAACTGCAGTCTCGTGGCGAAAGTCGGGACCAGCGCGGCTGCCACCCAAGTGGCCGCAAAGATCATGTAGGGGCTGACGCGAAACAGCCAGGATGCGTTCTCCGCCAGCAGGGCTTCCTTGTGGATCAGGCGCAACAGGTCGCGATATGGCTGCAGAATGGGCGGCCCCTGGCGGCGCAGGAAGCGTGC
>VAZZ01000365.1 GCA_005884715.1 Alphaproteobacteria bacterium
CAGAATAGCTGCGTAATAATACGGCAGGCATTGTGCCATCATGGGATGACGAGCCTTATCGTCGCGATGGAGCGTCTGCTTTCGTGGCACCCCATCGCAGCCCGTCCATCAGCAGCGCCACCAGCCGTCGCGAGCGCTCGCGCCAGTCGGGCGTCTGCGGCGCGCCATAGATGCCGGAGAGGGCCTGCAGCAGGTCAGAGCTTTCGATATCGGCGCGGATCGAGCCTTGGGCGATGGCGGCATCGACAAGCCGCTGCAAGGCGGCCGGAATCTTGCCGGAAGCCTCGGCGAAGAATTCGGAATTGCTGGCGAGGAGGAGCTTGAGGCTGTTGGCCATGCCGCGCTTGGCGGCGATATAGTCGACGAAGCGCTGCATCCATTCGGCGAGCGCCATATCGGGTGGATGCTTCTTTGCCAGATCATCGGCGGCCTGGCATAGAGCTTCGACCTCGCGGCGGTAGATCACCTCGACCAGATGCTCGCGCGTCGGGAAATGCCGGTAGAGCGTGCCGATGCCGACGCCGGCGCGCTCCGCGATCTCTTCCAGCGAAGTGTCGATACCATGCTGGGAAAAAGCGAGGCTAGCCGCCTTGATCAGCTTGTCACGGTTGCGCTGCGCATCGGCGCGCAACGTCTTTTCCGCTGGGGCAGGAACGGCCTTCCGGCTCTTGGCTGGACCTTTTTTGGTCACTTCACATGCCAAACATAATTGGGGACTTGAATCGCCATCGATAAGCCCTTAAATCAAAAACCGGAGGCGCCTCCGATTATAAACCAGGATGCCTCCAATTGTTATCCCATCCGGAACCGAAATGTCATGCCTTTTGAGCAAGACAGAGTGAGGCCCTTTCGATGACGAAACCCATCCCCGTGAAGCTTGAAATCAACGGCAAGAGGCATGAGCTCTTGATCGAGCCGCGCGTCACATTGCTTGATGCCTTGCGCGAGCATGTGGGGCTCACCGGCTCGAAGAAGGGCTGCGATCAGGGCCAGTGTGGCGCCTGTACCGTGCATGTCAATGGCGAGCGTGTTCTCAGTTGCCTGACACTCGCCGCGCAAGTCGAGGGCCGGGCGGTCACCACCGTCGAAGGCCTGAGCGCTGGCGGAGCCGATCTTCATCCGGTCCAGGCGGCATTCCTCGCCCATGATGCCTTCCAATGCGGCTATTGCACGCCAGGCCAGATCATGTCGGCGGTTGCCTGCATCAAGGAGGGCCATGCCGGGTCCGACGCCGAGATCCGCGAATATATGTCGGGCAATCTGTGCCGCTGCGGCGCCTATCCGCATATCGTTGCGGCGGTGCGCGAAGCGAAGGAGGCGCTGTCATGAGGAATTTCGCTTACGCGCGCGCCTCTTCACTCGACGATGCCCGCCATCTGGCGGCGCGGCCCGGGGCCATGCTGATCGCCGGCGGCACGACTTTGCTCGATCTCGCCAAATGCGGCGTCGCCGAACCCGAACAGGTCATCGACATCACCCACCTAAAAGGTTTCGATGTCATCAGGGTGACCCCCGATGGCGCATCAATCGGCGCCCTGGCGAAGATGAGCCATGTCGCCGATGATGCCGCGATCCGTGCTGGCTTTCCCGCCGTCTCGGAAGCCTTGTGGCAGGCGGCCTCGGCGCAATTGCGCAACATGGCGACGATCGGCGGCAATCTCATGCAACGCACGCGCTGCGCCTATTTCCGCGATCCCGCGACCTTCCCGGCCTGCAACAAACGCAATCCCGGATCGGGCTGCTCGGCGATCGGCGGCATCACCCGCAATCATGCAGTGCTGGGCGCGAGCGAAAGCTGCATCGCCACCAATCCGGGCGACCTCGCGGTGGCGCTGGTCGCCCTCGACGCCATCGTGCAACTGGGCGAGCGCCAGGTACCGGTGGATGAGTTCTTCCTTCTGCCGGGTGCGACGCCTGAGCGCGAACATGCGCTGCAAGCCGGTGAGATGATCACCGCCGTCTCCATCCCTGCCTCGGCTGTGGCGAAGTGTTCGACCTATCTCAAAGTGCGCGACCGGCAATCCTATGAATTCGCCGCTGCCAGCGCCGCCGTGGGCATTGAATTCGAAGCCGACGGTAAGACCATTCGCGATCTCCGTGTGGCGCTTGGTGGTGTCGCGACCAAACCGTGGCGAGCGCGGGAAGTGGAAAAGGTGCTCAAGGGCAAGGCGCTGGAACCCGAGGCGGTGAAGCGCGCCAGCCGTCTCGCGATGGAAGGTGCGATCGCTCACGGCGCCAACCACTACAAGATCGAGCTTGCTCCACGCGTCATTACCCGCGCCATTCTCAAAGTCGGAGGCATCGCATGACCATCACCGCAGCAAAGGTTAGACGGGGCGATGCTTCAGATGGCGGCCCCACACCACTGGGAAGCCGCCTGTCGCGCATCGATGGCCCGGCCAAGATCAGGGGTGCGGCGGCCTATGCGCTCGAACATCACCCGGCCAATATGGCCTATGCGGTGATCGTGCAGAGCACCATCGCCGCGGGCCGCGACAATGTGCTGCCTTTAAAGTCGGCGACGACATGGATGGGCACACCGGGGCCTGAGGGACCATATCTAGCTCTCACGCACACCATCACTTTCAGCGGCCAGCATGTCGCCGCCGTAATCGCGGAGACTTTCGAACAGGCGACCGCGGCGGCGGCGCTCGTTGAGATAGAATATGAAACGACACCGGTGGTTTCCGGGCTCGATGATCCGAAGGCCGGCAAAGGCACAGCGATTGATCCGATGGCGATCGAATGGGGCGACGCGGCGAAAGCTCTGGCCGATGCCCCGGTCCGCATCGAGCATGAATATCGCACACCGCGTGAATACCATGCGGCGATCGAGCCGCATGGGCTGATCGCTCAGTGGGAAGGCGAGACGCTCACCGTCTGGGAGCACAGCCAGTGGATCAACTTCATGGCCCACACCTATGCGGAATGGTTCGGCCTTGCGGATGAAAATGTTCATCTGATGTCGCCCTATATTGGCGGCGGCTTCGGATCGAAGTCCTTTGCCCTGGCGCATAGCGCCATAGCGGCCATGGCGGCAAAAATGCTGCAGCGCCCGGTGACGCTCGCGCTCACGCGGCCGCAGAATTTCACCGCCTATGGCGGACGGGCAGCGACGCACCAGACCGTCGCCCTCGGCGCCACGAAGCAAGGCAAGCTCGTCTCGATTGTCCATCGCGGCGTCAACGAAACGGCGGTCGATGGCGTGTGGGTCGAGCCTCTGGGCGCGGTCACCGCCATCATGTATGCCACGCCCAATCTGTCCTCGCGCCAGAACATCGTTCCGGTGAACACGGTGGTGCCCGGTGCCCTGCGGGCGCCAGGAGAGAATCCGAGCGCCTTCGGCATCGAATGTGCGATCGACGAGCTTTCCTATGAAGTGGGCATCGATCCCTTGGCGATCCGCTTGCTGAATTATGCGGAGGAAGATCCGCACGCGAAGAAGCCATGGTCGACGCGCCGGTTGCGCGAGGCCTATGAAGAGGGGGCCAAAGCTTTCGGCTGGGCGAAGCGCAACCCCGAGCCCCGCTCGATGCGCGAGGGCCATCATCTGATCGGCTGGGGCATCGCCGCCGGCACCTATCCGGTGCGCCGCACTGCCGGCGAGGCGCTGGTGCGCATCTTCGCCAATGGCCGTGCGGAAGTGGCGAGCAGCGGCATCGATATGGGCCAGGGCACCTATACGATCCTGGCGCAGACGGCCGCCGAGGCAATCGGCCTCCCGGTAGAGCAGGTGGCGGTGAAGCTCGGCGATTCGGCCCTTCCGGGGGCGCCCGTCGCCGGCGGATCGCAGCTCGCCAACCTCATGACCGGTGCGGTCCACAAGGCGGCAACCGCAGCGCGCGACGAACTCATC
>VAZZ01000366.1 GCA_005884715.1 Alphaproteobacteria bacterium
ATGTCGCAGATTGCCGCCTGGCTTGCCCGCTTGGGGCTATCCAAATACGCCGAAGCCTTTGCGGCTCATGAGGTGGATTTCGAGGTACTTCGGCATCTCTCCGACGACGATCTGAAGGAACTTGGCCTTCCCTCGGACCGCGGCGCAAAGTTCTGGCCGCGCTCGCGGAGACGGCCGACGAAGAAACGGAAACAAGGCCAACGCCTTTTTCTGCCTCCCGCCGTGAAGCGGAGCGTCGGCAGCTCACTGTCATGTTTGTGGACCTAGTCGGTTCGACAGAGCTCTCGCAGCGCCTTGACCCAGAGGAAATGCGGGAAGTGATCAGTGACTATCAACGCGCCGTCTCGGCTGAAATCCTCAGTTACGAGGGCCACGTCGCAAAGCTGATGGGCGACGGCGTGCTCGTATATTTCGGCTGGCCTCGCGCGCATGAGGACGATGCGGAACGGGCGATCCGCGCCGGGTTGGCGGTGATCGCAGCGCTCGCCGGGCTGAAGACGCCACGCGGCGATCCGCTCGCCGCACGCGTCGGGATCGCCACCGGCTTAGTTGTGGTTGGCGACCTGATCGGCAAGGGCGCGGCGCAGGAGGAGGCAGTGATCGGCGAAGCACCCAACCTAGCAGCTCGACTGCAGGCGCTCGCCCAGCCCAACGGCGTCATCGTCGCGGAAAGCACGCACCGGCTCACTACCGGCTTATTCGAAAACGATCGACGTTGGTCGGCATCAGCTTAAGGGCTTTGCAACCTCCGTTCCCGCTTGGCGCGTTGTGGGCGAAGCCGCAGCGGACAGTCGATTTGCGCTCCGGCGCGGCCTGGCGACCCCGCTGGTCGGTCGCACCGCAGAGCTGACGCACCTCCTTGATCGCTGGGAAAAGGCGCGGACCGGCGAGGGAAAGGTCGTACTTATCTCCGGCGAGCCGGGCATTGGCAAATCGCGGCTGATCGCGGCCACGGAAGAACGGCTCGCCGGTGAGGCGCGCACGCTTTACTGTTTCTGCTCGCCCCATCACGCGAACAGCGCGTTCTATCCGATCGTAGCGATGATCGAGCGCATTGTGGGCATCAAGAAACGCGACGGGAGCAATGCCAGGCTCGACAAGCTGCAGAGTTTCCTGCGCGAGGCGAGTTCCGATACTCCAGACATCGGCGCGCTTGTCTCAGAGCTGTTGTCGATCGAGGGCCTTCGCCACTACCCGACGCTGGATCTCTCGCCACAAGCGCGCAAGATGCGCACGGGCGACGCGCTCGTCCACCTCCTGTCAGGTTTGACGGCACGGCAGCCCGTTTTTATGGTGATCGAGGATGTCCACTGGGTTGATCCGACAACCGGCGAATGGCTGGACCGTTTCATCGATCGCCTTCGAACGCTCTCCGTGCTCCTGATCCTGAGTTTCCGCCCAGAATTGGAACCGCGCTGGCGGCGCCTGGCGCATGTGAGCGAACTATCGCTTGGACGGCTTGCCCGTGGCGAGGGGGCGGTAATCGCAAAACAGATCGCCGAAGGGAAAAACCTTCCTCGCGAGATCGAGGACCAGATCCTCGCCAAGAGCGAAGGGGTACCGCTGTTCATCGAGGAGTTAACTAAAGTGGCGATCGAGTCCGGCATGCTCGTCGACACCGGTGACGGTTATACATTGTCCGGACGCCTCTCGGCGCTAACCGTTCCCGCGACACTA
>VAZZ01000369.1 GCA_005884715.1 Alphaproteobacteria bacterium
GAGCGCATCATAGGGGGCAGCGTATCCTGGTCGGTCTGGTTCTCGCGCAATTCGGCGGTCGGCGCCTTTGTGATGATCCGCTCGGGGATGAGATCGCGCAGGGGACCCCTCAGGGCCTCGGGGCGATGGGCGTTGCGCCATATGGCGAGGCGATAGACGTCCATCTTGTAGACGTCCTTGATCGGATTGAAGCCGCCATTCATGTCGCCATAGAGAGTGGCATAGCCGACCGACATTTCCGACTTGTTGCCGGTCGTCAGCACCATCGATCCGAATTTGTTGGAGATCGCCATCAGGATCACGCCGCGGCTGCGCGATTGGATGTTCTCTTCCGTCGTATCGCGGTTCCGGCCATTGAACATCGGCTTGAGGGCCGAGAGAAAGCCCTCGACCGGCTCCCTGATCGGCACCACGTCATAGCGCACGCCGAGCGCCTTGGCGCAGGTCTCCGCATCGACGAGGCTGTCGCTGAATCGATGCCGCCCGAAAGGCCCAGCACCACGCCCGGAAAGCGGTTCTTCTCGACATAGTCCTTGAGGCCGAGCACGCAGGCGAGCCAGGTCTCTTCTTCCTTTTCGGGCAGGCGTGCAATGTCGCTTTTCTCCATGCGCCAGCCCTTGTCGCCGCGCGTCCATTCGGTGATGGCAAGCGCTTCCTCGAACATCGGCATCTGCAAGGCGAGGCTCCTGTCGGCATTGATGACGAAGGAGGCGCCGTCGAAGACGAGTTCATCCTGCCCGCCGATCTGGTTGAGATAAGCAAGCGGCAGGCCCGTCTCGGTGATGCGCGCCACCACGAGATTGAGCCGCTGGTCGTCCTTGTTCTGCTCGAAGGGCGAACCATTGGGGACGAGAAGGATTTCGGCGCCGGTCTCAGCCAGCGTCTCGCAGCTTTCCTCGGTCCAGATGTCCTCGCAGATCGGCACGCCGAGACGCACGCCCTTGAAATTGATCGGGCCAGGGGCGGGGCCTGCAGCGAAGACGCGCTTCGCATCGAACACGCCATAATTGGGGAGATCATGCTTGAAGCGCAGCGTTTCGATCTTGCCGTTGTTCAGGAATGCAACGGCATTGTGGAGCGCCTTGGCTTCGCGCCACGGAACGCCAACGAGCACCGCTGGTCCATCGGCGGTGTCCTTGGCCAGGTCCTCGATGGCCGAACGGCAGGCGGCGACGAAGGATGGCCGCAAGACCAGATCCTCCGGCGGATAGCCGGAGATATAGAGCTCGGGGTAGAGGATGAGGTCGGCGCCGGCTTTCCTTGCCGCCGCATAGGCTTCCCGGGCCTTGGCAAGATTGGCGGTGACCGCGCCAACGGTCGGATTGAGCTGGGCGAGAGCGATAACGAGATGGTCGGTCATGGACCGCCTCTTAGCGCAGCTGACGCGGACCATCAATCAGTCTGAACTGCGAGCTCCCCATCCGTCACCCTGGCGAAAGTCGCTATCGGATTCACACATTTTGGAGCCCATGTGATTCCGTACAAGCAAGACGACCACCAGCATTGAACGTCATACTTTCCCTCCCCTTGTGGGAAGGAATCAAGGGTGGGGGTCGGCTGGTCTCCCCACTTTTCGTCATGCAAGATAATTGAACAGCGAGCGACCCCCACCCCTAACCCCTCCCCACAAGGGCAGGGCAATCGCATATGAGTATTCCAATTTTCCCCCTCTCCCGTCCGCCAGGATGGGAGGGGGTGCCCGAAGGGCGGGTGAGGGCTCTTTGTCCACAAAAGAAATGCTCTTGAAATGCTTTTCTCTGTCAAAGAAAGAGCCCTCACCCGGCCTTCGGCCACCCTCTCCCATTGCTTCGCAACGGGAGAGGGGGAATGACGGATAGTGTTTCCTCTTTTTTAGCCTCACAAGTTTCATATGCGATTGCCCTGCCCACAAGGGGAGGGGAAAGAATGACCATCCTGGCAGAACCTCTCTATTTTGATGGCTTAGCAGTCCTGAAGACCTCGTTGCATAACGCAACTGAGATATGTGTGAGATGTGTGCATCTGATAGAGGCTTTCGCCGCGGCGATGAAATAATGAAAAACGCTGTTTCGACATGGATGCGATCGCGTCTGGTTGACGCAAACAGCAAAACTTCGCAAGAAACCTCGCATGACCAGGATTTGCGTCTTTGGGGCCGGTGCGATCGGCGGCCTTATCGGGGCGAGGCTCGCCAAAGCCGGCGAAGCGGATGTGGCGCTGGTGGCGAGGGGCGCGCATCTCGAGGCCATGAAGGCGAGGGGTCTGACTCTCACCCAAGGTGGCGAGACCATGACCGTCCATCCCAAGGTGACATCCGATCCGCGTGAGCTCGGCCCCCAGGACTTCGTCATCCTCACCCTCAAGAGCCACGCCCTGCCGAACATCGTCGAGGCGCTGCCACCGTTGTTGGGGCCGGGGACGACGCTGCTGTTCGGCCAGAATGGCCTGCCCTGGTGGTATTTCTACAAGCATGGCGGCCGCTTCGATGGCCGCCAGCTTGAGAGCGTCGATCCGGGCGGGCTGCTGTGGCGGAAGATAGGCCCTGAGCGGGCGCTCGGCTGCGTGATCTG